>JACJNV010000241.1 GCA_014695175.1 Microcoleus sp. FACHB-DQ6
CCTTACAAAGTTAATTGGTCAACATCATGTATCGCATTTATTGAGTCTTCCATCTCTCTATAACCTGATTTTGGAGCAAGCGGAACCACAACAGCTCACTTGTCTTCGTAGTGTTATTGTGGCAGGCGAGCCGTGCCCCAGAGAGTTGGTTGAACGCCATACTAAGCTGCTGGGTCACACATCTTTGTTCAACGAATACGGCCCAACAGAAGGAACGGTCTGGAGCAGTGTATATCATTGTCAGTCTTCCGGACTCAGAACACAGGTTCCGATCGGTCGCCCTATTGCCAATATGCAGATCTATCTGCTGGATAAATATTTGAATCCGGTTCCCATTGGTGTACCGGGCGATCTCCACATTGGTGGTGCAGGCATCGCCCGAGGCTACCTCAACCGCCCCGAGTTAACCAACCAGAAGTTCATCCCCAACCCCTTTAGCGATGAACCTGGGCAACGCCTTTACAAAACTGGCGACTTAGCCCGCTACCTAAGCGACGGCAACATTGAGTTTCTCGGTCGCCTCGACCATCAGGTAAAGATTCGCGGCTTCCGCATCGAACTGGGCGAACTTGAGTCAACACTCTTACAACACCCTAACGTGCGAGAAATCGCAGTCATAGCCAGAGAAGACATCCCTGGCGACAAACGTCTAGTTGCGTACATCGTACCTCACCCAGAGCAGACACCCACTATCGATGAACTGCGCCGCTTCCTCAAGCAGAAACTGCCCGACTACATGGTGCCTGGAGCCTTTGTCCTGCTAGACGCCCTGCCCCTGACCCCTAACGGCAAAGTAGACCGCCGCGCTCTACCCGCCCCTGACCAGTCACGACCCGACCAGTCAGTCACGTTTGTGGCTCCTCGCACTCCGATAGAGCAGCAGCTAGCTGATATCTGGGCTGAAGTTTTAAGACTGGAACACGTCGGCGTCCATGACAACTTTTTTGAATTGGGAGGACATTCCCTGCTGGCTACCCAAGTTATTTCTCGCTTGCGCCAAGCCTTGGGAGTGGAACTCCCCGTGCGTGCCCTATTTGAAGCACCTACCGTGGCTGACTTAGGCGATCGCCTTGAGACAGTTCGTTGGGCAGTGCAAGAGTTGCAGGCTAATGAGAGCGACACAATGGACGATTATGAAGAGGGAGAATTATGAAAACGATTGATGAGTTTTTGTCTGAGCTTCGCTGTCTAGACGTGAAGCTATGGAACGAAGGCGATCGCTTGCGCTACAAAGCTCCCAAGGAAACACTGACACCCCCCCTGCTGCAAGAGCTAAAAGAGCGCAAAGCAGAAATCCTCGCATTTCTGCACAAGGCTAATGCTGCCACCAGTTCCAATCTTTCCCCCATATTGCCTGTCCCAAGGGACGGAGACCTCCCCCTCTCCTTTGCTCAAGCTAGACTGTGGTTGCTCGCTCAGTTGGAACCAGACAGCCCTGCCTATAACATTCCCGCTGCCTTTCGCTTAACCGGTTTACTGAACGTGACCGCACTTTCGCAGAGCCTGAGTGAAATTGTCCAACGCCATGAAGTCCTCAGAACCACTTTTCCATCTGTAGATGGGCAACCCAAGCAAGTCATCTCTCTAGATACAGCTTTAACACTGCCAGTAATAGACCTAAGAGAACTTCCTCCAGACCAAGGGCTTTCTGAAGCTCAACGCCTTGCCACCGAGGAGGCTCAACAACCCTTCGACCTAGCTACTGGGCCATTGTTTCGCGTCAAACTCCTGCACCTGGAAGAAGCGGAATATATGCTGCTCGTGACCATGCACCACATTGTTTATGATGGCTGGTCTTACGATATTTTCTTGCGGGAAGTGGCAGCGCTCTACGATGCCTTCTCCACTGGCAAACCCTCACCCCTCCCCGAACTGCCCATCCAATATGCTGATTTTGCCCACTGGCAGCGCGAGTGGCTACAGGGTGAAGTTTTAGAGTCTCAGCGGGACTACTGGAAACAGCAGCTAAATGGCAGCCTCCCCATACTACAACTGCCCACTGACTACCCGCGCCCACCAGTTCAGACCTATCAGGGTGAGTACCAATCTCTGGAGCTACCCGAAAACCTAACCAAGGCACTCAAAGACCTGAGCCAGGAGGAGCAGGTCACTCTGTTCATGACCCTGTTAGCAGCATTCCAGACATTCCTCTACCGCTATACCGGGCAAGAAGACACGATCGTAGGCACTCCCATCGCTGGTCGCAACCAGGTGGAAGCCGAGGGTCTGATTGGATTTTTTGTTAATACCCTAGCCTTGCGTACCTACCTCAGTGGCAACCCAAGCTTCCAAGAACTGCTAGGTCGAGTGCGCGAGGTAGCTTTAGGAGCCTATGCCCACCAAGACCTACCCTTTGAAAAGCTCGTAGAAGAACTACAGCCCGAACGAGACCGAAGCCGCACGCCGCTGTTTCAGGTGATGTTCGTTCTACAGAACACTCCAACCTCCGCCTTAGAGTTACCAGGTCTGACCGTCAACTCTCTGAACATTGACAGCAAAACGGCGAAGTTCGATCTAACCCTATTCATGATAGAGACGGCACAGGGACTGAGAGCCTCGTTGGAATACAACACCGATCTCTTCAACGCCGCCACCATTACTCGGATGCTGGGGAATTTCCAGACCTTACTCGAAGGCATTGTCGCCAACCCTCAACAGCGTCTCTCAGACTTACCGCTGTTGACAGCAGCCGAACAACATCAGTTGCTGGTGGAGTGGAATAACACCCAAACTGATTACCCGAATAACACCTGTATCCATCAGTTATTTGAAGCCCAAGCCGAGCAAACTCCTAACGCTGTTGCCGCAGTCTTTGGTCAGGAG
Organism: Microcoleus sp. FACHB-DQ6; assembly: GCA_014695175.1. Classification (GTDB taxonomy): domain Bacteria; phylum Cyanobacteriota; class Cyanobacteriia; order Cyanobacteriales; family Microcoleaceae; genus Microcoleus. Next base: position 2,824 of record JACJNV010000241.1, read on the forward strand.
CAACTTACCTACCGAGAGCTAAATTACCGTGCCAATCAATTAGCACACCACCTGCAAGGGCTGGGGGTAGAACCAGAGACATGTGTAGGGATTTGTGTAGAGCGATCGCTAGATATATTAGTAGGACTCCTAGGCATCCTCAAAGCCGGTGCAGCCTACTTACCACTAGACCCGGCATATCCGCAAGAGCGTCTCACCTTCATGCTGGAGGATGCCCAAGTCCCAGTCCTATTGACCCAACAGCCGCAGGTTGAGAAACTTCCCGCACATCGAGCCAAAGTAGTCTGCCTAGACACTGACTGGGACACAATTAACGGAGAGAGCCGGGAAAACCCCGTTAGTATCGTGACGGCTGACAACCTAGCCTATGTAATGTATACCTCCGGTTCTACAGGCAGGCCCAAAGGTGTTAGCGTCATCCATCGAGGTGTAGTGCGGTTAGTCAAAGGAGCCAACTATGCCAATCTAGCAGCAGAAGAAGTCTTCCTACAGCTAGCTCCCATCTCCTTCGACGCCTCTACTTGGGAAATTTGGGGCAGCCTACTTAACGGTGCGCGGCTGGTGATATTTCCACCCCATACGCCATCCTTGGAAGAGTTGGGACAAGTTATCCAGCAATACCAAATCACAACTCTGTGGCTCACAGCGGGTCTGTTTCACCTAATGGTGGATGAGCGACTGGAGGATTTAAAGCCCTTGCGTCAACTCTTGGCTGGTGGTGATGTTTTATCTGTTCCCCATGTCCAGAAATTTCTCCAAAAAATAGTAGACTGTAAGCTAATCAACGGTTATGGTCCAACCGAGAACACGACCTTCACTTGCTGCTACCCAATAACAGAGCCTGACCAACTCGGTAACTCCGTCCCCATCGGACGCCCCATTACCAATACTCAGGTTTATGTGTTGGATAGCCACCGGAGGCCTGTCCCCATGGGAGTTCCCGGCGAGTTGTACATCGGCGGCGACGGCTTAGCCCGCGGCTACCTCAACCGCCCAGACTTGACCGAAGAGAAATTTCTCCCAAACCCTTTTAGTGATGAACCAGGAACACGCCTCTATAAAACCAATGACCTAGCCCGCTACCTCCCCAATGGCAACATTGAGTTTCTCGGTCGCATCGATAATCAGGTGAAGGTTCGCGGCTTTCGCATCGAACTGGGAGAAATTGAAGCGGTGCTGGCACAACACCCTAGTGTGAAAGAAACCGTAGTCACAGCTAGAAAAGATATCTCCGGCAACAAAAGCTTAGTCGCCTACATCGTTTCCCACCAAGAGCAAGCATCCACAATCGATGAAGTGCGCCGCTTCCTCAAGCAGAAACTGCCCGACTATATGGTGCCTGGAGCTTTCGTACTTCTAGAGGCTTTGCCCCTGACTTCCAACGGCAAAGTAGACCGCCGCGCCTTACCAGCACCCGACCAAATCAGGAAAGAGTCAGAAAAAACGTTTGTAGCTCCCCGCAATGAATTAGAACTCCAGCTCACACAGATTTGGGAAAAAGTTTTAGGTGTCCACCCCATCAGCGTGAAAGACAACTTTTTTGACTTGGGAGGACACTCCATGCTGGCTGCACGCCTATTCGCACAAATCGAGAAGAAATTGGGCAGAAATCTCCCTCTGGCTAACCTCTTCCAAGCACCGACTATTGAGGAACTAGCTAGGATTTTCAGCCAAGAAGACCAGAGCTCAGAACAGAAGAAATCAACAATGCAGCTTGAGAGTGCATCTAACCTTCTGAATCAGTCTGGAACGGCATCACCTTGTTCCTCACTGATAGTGATTCAACCTAAGGGTTCCAAACCGCCTCTGTTCTGTATCCATGTGCTTGGCAGAGGTCTCAAATTCTACCGCCCTTTGGCACATCATTTGGGTCTAGAACAACCCCTTTATGGACTAGCCGCACAAATTATGGATAAAAAATATGCTCCCCCCAATCGGGTTGAGGACTTAGCCGCTCACTATATAAAAGAAATGCGGATTCTCCAGCCCGAAGGACCTTATTTTCTGGCTGGCGTATCTTTTGGGGGCAGTGTAGCCTTCGAGATGGCTCAGCAGCTAGTCGCGCAAGGTCAAAAGGTAGCTCTGCTAGCCTTGTTGGATACATACACTTCAGAGGCACTCAAACAAATGCCAAGTGGTGAGCGGTTCTCTGCTCACTGGAATAACTTTTTAAAACTCGGACCCATCTATGTTTTAAAGAAGGCAAAGGATAACGTGAAGGGAAAAATCCAGAGGTTCAACGATAAGCTTAATCATAGCCTTAACGAGATTGGCTGCAAGTTGTACCTAGGTATCGGACGGCCCTTGCCTAACAATCTTCAAGACTTCACTTTTCGACAGGAAAACATTCAGGCATCAAAAAACTATGTACCGCAAGTCTACCCTGGTCGAGTGACCTTCTTCCGGTCTAGAGATGAGATTATCCGTGTAAGCTCTTACCGCGATCCTCAATTGTGCTGGGGCGAACTTGCTGCTGGAGGATTAGAGTTCCATGAGGTTCCTGGTACCCACCTTGGTATGTTACAAGAACCTCATGTACAGGTGCTAGCCAAAAAATTGAAAGCTTGCTTAGATAAGGCTCAGGCAGAAACTCATTTGTGATCTGCCGCTTACGGTTGGAATCGGCGGTGGATACATCCATGCTTATGGGTAAATATAGAACCCATTTGGGTTCTCTAAAAGACTGGGTGAGCGGGGGATACTAGATGCGTTTCGATCGCACTTAATTTCCTATTTACTTGCCTGGGTTTTTTTGAATGGGAAAAACACTCGACCTGCCAAACTTTGGAAGTAGATGCCACCGACGGTAATTAAAAAGACGAAATAAGCGATCGCCTGCACGACATAGAGCTTATCCGTGTAGCCAAACAGCGCACTCAACAGCAAACCTGGAAACTTGTCTTCGGGAAGCAGTTGCGAGGTATTCCAGACCATCGGCCCGAGAATGCAAGAGTGGATTTTAGTAAATCTTTCGTAATAGAAACACAGGGCTGCTGATTCGCGATTTGTTTGCGATAAAATATTCACCGCGCTGTCAAAAAGTCCCAAAGTAGATACCACTAAGCCTGCTACAATGAAGAGCAATAAAATGCCCATATATTTGAAAAACAGGCGGATATTAATTTTGACTCCCCATTTAAACAGCAGGACACCAAGTCCGGTGGCTGAGAGAATGCCGCCCAAAGCGCCGAGGGCTGGAATAATGCCTTGTTGAAACTTGGCGACGACAAACAAAACAGTTTCAAACCCTTCGCGCAAAACAGCAATAAAAACTAAAGTAAATACGCCCCAACCTGCATGAGAGTTTTGCGTTAAAGCAGCACTTACAGCGCCTTCAACTTCGGCTTTCATAAATCGCGCTTGCTTGGTCATCCAAATCAGCATCCAGCTCAGCATTGCGATCGCTATCAGCCCAAAGATTGCTTCTAGCAGCAATTCCATAATCGGTGCAAAAGGCTGATTGGATGCGGACAAAATTTGCATCGTCCAGACCAACAGTACACCTATCAAAGCGCTGGCAATAAGTCCAACCCCAACACCCCCAAAAACCCAAGGGCTTAAATAGCTTTGTCCCGACTTTTTGAGGCAAGCGAGAACGATTCCGACAACTAAGGCGGCTTCGACTCCTTCGCGGAGAGTAATTACAAATGTGGGCAATGCTTCGCTAAAATTCATCTTTTTAGTTGAGGTAATATCTAGAGGTAATTGGTAATTTGTTTTACCAATTACCGTTGGGGGTTTGAGTTAACTTTTTTAAGATGCGGGTTTGACAACTTTTTGGCTGTCGCTTTCGATCGCTTTAACTAGCTGGTTGACTTGTTCGGTGGTTTTTACGGGGGCCGCCGGCGCGATCGCACTTGGCCAACTTGCCTTAAGTTCAGTCATGTTGGCAACAATTGCTTTGTCGGTTTCGGGGCTAGTTTTAGCCACTTGCTCGGCGATATCTTTGTACAGGCTTTCCGCATACATGACAAAACCCCGCGAATCTTGGTATTCAATAATTGCGGAAATTTTGCCGTTAGCAACTGCCGCTCCGTATTCGGAATTAGCTGTATCCAGCAAGCCGTTAATCACTTGCAGCACGAATTTAGGATCTTTTCGCTGCGTTTCGGGAAGGGCGGCAATTGCTCCATCAACTGCTTGCATTGATGTGGTAAATTCCGCCTTCACTTGAGCCGGATCTTTTGCACCCGCTTTAACTAAATCCTGCAATTTAATTAAAGTAGCCTTAAATTCAGGAATTTTACGCTCGTTTAGCTGATCTTCCACATCGGCATAAATTTCTTCGACTGGATGCCCGATGTGCGGTTCTGCCTGGTCTGGTTTGCCTTGATCCAAGAGTTCTTGGGCTACGAAAAGATGCCCTTTCATCAAGCCAAGTTTAGTCATGTAATCTACATCTTTGGCTTCGCCTGTCAGCACCACATTTTCAATAGTTACCAAGTCTTTGATTTGGTCGAATTGCGCTTGAGTAATGACATTTTTTGAAACCAATTCTTCGACTTTTCCGTAAGGGCGGCTGGCTTGAATTTTGTTAGAAAGTGCTGGCACTCCTAACTTGGCTTCGAGTTTATCTAACTCTGAAAGAATGGCAGTATTAATGTTGATGCCGCCTTTGCCGCCGTGATGCCCGCTGTGACCACTTGTGGATGCGGGACTGGCTGTAGCAGCGGGTGAGGGTGTGCTGTCGGTGTTGCTGGCTGTGGGGGAAGCGCAACCAGCTAGAGCAACGAGGATGGCTGTAGCAGTGACTCTAGGTAATAAACGAAATGTGGATAACATGGCAGTTGCTAATTTTTACGTTATGTGCATTTGGTCTCGCAAGTTATTAAGAATAATTCTCAATTATTTGCGAGCTATTCATTCTACCTATTTGCGATCGAGCTTGTCAAATAATTTCATACTTTATTTGAATCGGCGCACCCTGGTAGCAGGATGTGGTTTAAGTGATGACTTCAAATACACCCATGCAGCCTGCTTCGGCGATCGCATCTTGATGGGGATGAAACATAAATTTTCCGGCGTAGCCGTAGGTAAATTCTAAGATATGTCTTTCAGCTACTCCCATTGTAATTACATCGGTTCTTTCACTGGGAGTCAAAGTCATTCCCGTGCGATATACGTCAAAAAAGTTGGCGTGCAGGTGAAAAGTTACTGCCGCTTCATACTCAATCAGGTTGAGAACGTACAGCCGGATTAGCTGATTTCGGTAAATAGGGATCGGGTTGTTCATGTAATAATTGGGCAACCCGTTAAAAGCGTAAAGTTCGTTTTTTTCGTCGTCGTTTACGTCGTATCCTCCCATGATTAACAAGATTTCATCGGCGGGAGGGCGGGGTTTTGGCGGATCGATGATGAACATTCCATAGAGTCCTTTACCTATATGGCGAGTTACGGGCTCAATATGGCAGTGATATAGATGCAATCCGTAGGGATTGGCATCGAATTCATAAATAAATACCGAACCGTTTTTCACGGGTTTAACGCCATCCATTTCGCTGGTATGAACGCCGTGAAAGTGCAGCGAATGAGAATGTCCGGCTTTGTTATAAAAAATGACGCGGATGCGATCGCCCTCAGTTGCCCTCAATGTTGGCCCCGGCACGCGATTGTTCACGTTCCAGGTGTTGAAAGTGACGGCGCTGTTAAGTTGGACGATCGAAGTATTAGCTTCCAGGCGAAATTCGCGTACCGTGCGCCCGTTTTCGCGCGTCACCGTGCCGTAATCAAAATCCCGCGCAATTTGCATCGGGTTGATATTGCTGACGGTGACTGCATCTGCGGGCATTGGCGGTACTCTCGCCACAGCCGATCGTTTTTGGGCCAAATTTTGCAATGCGATCGCGCCGCCCGCTACCCCAGCCCCAGCTATTCCTAGCTGTAGCAGTTGGCGGCGACTCCAGCGCCCAGCCTTTTTAATGGCGGGACGATCGGATAAATCTGTCATACTTATTGAAAATTTTTCTCAAAATTTAACTCGTGGTTGATTATAAGACATTACCAGCTTGTTGTCAATAATTGTCAACTATCATCTTTTTCTGCGAAGTCAATCGATTTTAGATTTTAGATTTTAGATTTATTCCCGTCAGTCAGCCTGCGCGTTGGAATGAATCCGGGGGCTTGCGATCCAATTAGTTTCGGTCATAAAATTTCATGCTGATTTCATCTAAGTGTGTCAGCTTATAGGTTGGGGGTTGGCGCTGTCGATCGCTAACAATGTATAAGGATTTACCGCTATAAATTAGAGTTATGAGAGTTTTGCTAGTTGAAGACGAGCCCGATTTAGGGAAAGCGATCGAGCGAACCTTAAAGCAGGAAAAATATATAGTTGATTGGGCCCTAGATGGCAATGAAGCTTGGGAATATTTAGACAGCCAGTGGACGCAATACACCCTCGCTATTTTTGACTGGTTGCTACCAGGATTGTCAGGATTGGAACTGCTGCGGAGATTGCGTGCTAAACATAGCGCACTGCCCGTATTGATGCTGACCGCAAAAGACCGAATGGAAGATAAAGTTGCGGGACTAGATGCCGGGGCTGACGATTATTTAGTCAAGCCGTTTGGGATGGCGGAACTGTTAGCAAGGTTGCGGGCATTGCAGAGGCGATCGCCCCAAATTCAGCCACAACAGCTACAAGTAGGGAATCTCGTTCTCGACTGCGGAAATCGCACTGCTTGTCATCTCGATCGCCACGGCAAAAACCAGATAATTTCCCTGACAAACAAAGAATTTCAACTGTTAGAATATTTTATGAAACATCCGAACCAAATTGTCACCACCGACCAAATTCGGAATCAGATATGGGAAGCAAGTGCAGATACCTTTAGCAATGTAGTAGCCGCTCAAGTGCGCTTGCTGCGGCGCAAACTCGAATCAGTTGGCTGCGCGAATTTAATTGAAACTGTACACGGCGTCGGATACCGCATGAAAAATTAAAGCTGTAGGGGCAACGGCGGGGGGATTATATCTCGTTTCCAGTATCTGGCTATAATATAGAAAACTCGAATAAAAAAATAACTGCCATGAAACATTTAATCCAACAAGAGTTAGAAAAGCTCGATCTCGAACAACTCAAACAAGTATTTGAATTTATTGCATTTCTGAAATTTCGTGCCAGATTAGTTACTAATCTAGCAGTAGATGAAAGCAACTTAGCCACACTCTACAGCGAATTTGCCGAAGAAGACCGACAACTTGCGGAACTCGGAATGAGCGAATATGCAGAACTCCTAAAACATGAAAATTAACTGGTTTCCAGAGGCTCTGCCTCGAAGAGATTCCATGAAAATTGGAGGCAGAGCCTCCGGATATGCGTTACCAGGTAGAGCCTGGGAACCAGTAAAAAAATAATGTATTATTTAAGATATTTACCTTAAAAAATAGCGCTCCGCTCAATGTGAATCAAAATAAACTATTTAACCGAACTCGCTGGCAATTAGCTATTTCCTATGCGGCTGTAATGGGTTTGATTTTAAGCTTGCTGGGATTGGGCGTATACGAGGCGATCGCCCACGCTCACTGGGTAGCCATAGACCGCGAATTAGAATCAGTAGCTGGGACGCTACACGACAGCCTAGAAACCAAATTGCAGCAGCCCGGACGCCTGGAACCAATAGTCAATGAACTTTTGCCCAACCTCCGCGTCATAGGAGTTAACGGCCTTAAAAAACAGTTGCCAAGCCGCCATATTTTAAGCGCTATCAACCAAAGCTATTACTATATCCGTTTATTTGATAATTCAGGAAATTTGATTGCTACAGCAGGCGCTTACCCCCAAGAATTGCCACCGACATTTAATTCACAACACTGGCAAACAATCACTGATAGCAAAGGCAATATTTATCACCAAATTTCTGTATCGCTGCACACCCAAAATCAGGAAAATTGGGGATATTTTCAAGTGGGGCGGAGCTTGCAAGACTTCAACGATTATCTCAGCACAGTCAAATTAATTTTAAAGTTGGGATTGCCGACTGCGTTAATTTTGGTAGGCTTTTCTAGTTGGTGGCTGGCTGGATTGGCCATGAAACCGATTTATTCTTCTTACCGACAAATCCAACAGTTTACAGCGGATGCTGCCCACGAATTGCGGACGCCTTTAGCGGCATCCCAAGCAACAGTAGAATCAGGGCTTTTGATGCCTGAATTGGATGAAAAAGAAGCGCGGGAAATTTTGCGAACTGTAGAGCGCCAAAACCGCAGGTTGACTCAGTTAGTGGCTGATTTGTTGTTGTTGGCGCGGATGGACTCTCAAGCGATATCGAATCGCCCTCAGCTTTGTTGTTTGAATGACCTGGTTAGCGATTTAGTAGAGGAATTGGCAGCTTTGGCGATCGCCTCAGAGGTAGCGCTAACATCCGAAATGCGCGTACAGCAGCTATTGAATGTTGTCGGCGATGCCGATCGACTTTATCGCCTAGTTGCTAATTTAATTGTTAATGCCATTCAATACACTCCGGCTGGGGGAAAAGTAACAGTTATTTTAGATTGCAGCCACCAGGAGGCGATCGTTCAGGTTCAAGATACCGGTATTGGGATAGCGGCGGCAGATTTAGAGCGAATATTCGATCGATTCTACCGAGTTAACAGCGATCGATCGCGCAATACCGGCGGTTCGGGACTGGGATTGGCGATCGCCCAAACCATAGCCCGGGCACACGGCGGCAGCCTCAGCGCCCGCAGCGAATTGGGGCAAGGCGCTACTTTCCTGCTGCGGTTGCCTTTGTGAGCTACTATGTGAGGGAAACCGAATCATCTATTTGGGGTAATCCCTTTTGCAAAAGAGAGCGCGATCGCCCAAAATCATTAAATAGTCAGCAGTCAGCAGTCAGCAGTCAGCAGTCAGCAGTCAGTAGTTAGTAGTTAGCAGTAACAACTTATAACTGCGAAATAAGAGTGGCTAACAACTAACAACTCATAACTAATGATTAATGACCCATGACTAATCACAATTCCTAAAAATTACCTAGAGAAAAGCTATGACAGTTTTAGAACAGGGAACAATCTCCATCCATACCGAGAATATTTTCCCGATTATCAAGAAGTCGCTATACACCGACCACGAAGTCTTCTTGCGGGAACTAATTTCTAACGGCGTCGATGCCATTGCTAAACTCAAAATGGTTTCCCGTTCCGGCGAATACGGCGGCGACATGGGCGAACCGCAAATCAACATAGCGATCGACAAAGAAAACAAAACCCTCTCAATTTCCGATAACGGCATCGGCATGACCCCCGATGAGGTAAAAAAATACATCAACCAAGTCGCTTTCTCCAGCGCAGAAGAATTTATTCAAAAATACCAAGGCAGTGGCGACGACGCAATTATTGGTCACTTCGGCCTAGGTTTCTACTCTTCTTTCATGGTGGCGAAGAAAGTAGAGATTGATACTCTTTCTTACCAAGAAGGCTCCCAAGCAGTACACTGGTCTTGCGACGGTTCTCCAGCTTTTGAACTATCAGAATCTTCCCGCACGGAACGCGGCACTACTATTACTCTTACCCTCCAAGACGAAGAAGAAGAATATTTAGAACCCACTCGCATTAAGCAGTTAATCAAAACTTACTGCGATTTCATGCCAGTTCCCATCAAATTTGAGGGAGAGGAACTCAACAAGCACAAAGCAATTTGGCGGGACTCAGCCAGCAATTTGCAAAAAGAAGATTACTTGGAACTCTACCGCTACCTTTACCCGTTCCAAGACGAGCCGCTGTTGTGGGTACACCTGAATACAGATTATCCTTTCATTGTCAACGGGATTCTTTACTTTCCCAAACTGCGCCCGGATGTCGATGTTACCCAAGGCAATATTAAGCTATTCTGCAACCAGGTTTTTGTCAGCGACCACTGCGAAGAAATTATCCCGAAATTCTTGATGCCGCTGCGGGGCGTTATTGACAGTACCGACATTCCGCTGAACGTTTCTCGCAGTTCTTTGCAAAGCAATCGCACTGTGCGGAGAATCGCTGATTATATTGCGAAAAAAGTGGGCGATCGCCTGAAAGAACTCTACCGCGACGACCGCAACGAATACATCCGCTGCTGGCAAGATATCGGCACTTTTGTCAAGTTTGGAACTCTCAACGATGACAAGTTCAAAAAGCAAGTCGAAGATATTTTAATCTACCGCAGCACCTACGAGCCAACAGCGGACAAGCCAGAAACTGTAACGCCAGAAGTTCAGGTGCAAACTGAGGAAGGAGATTTGTGGCAAGATGTCACTCCGAAGTCGGAAACTTCTACTTCGACGCAACCTTACACGACGCTGAAAGAGTATTTGGAACGCAATCAAAAACGCCACGAAAATCGCGTTTTTTACTGCACCGATCCCGCCTCTCAAGCAACTTACGTGGCAATGCACAAAAGCCAAGGTTTAGAAGTGCTGTTTATGGATTCTTTCATCGACACGCACTTTATCAGCTTCTTGGAAAGAGAATACTCAGATGTCAAATTCTCGCGGGTTGATTCCGACATCGACGAAACGCTAATTGACAAAGAGAAAGAAGCGGAAATTGTCGATCCGGCGACGAATAAAACTCGCAGCGAACAAGTTAAAGAAATGTTCCAAAAAGCTCTCAATAAGCCGAAAGTGAACATTCGCACAGAAGCTTTGAAGTCTGACTCTGCGGAAGCGACGCCACCTGCGATCGTACTTTTGCCGGAAGCTTTGCGCCGGATGCGCGACATGACGGCGCTTTTGCAGCAGCAAGCTGCCGAATTCCCCGAAGAACACGTTTTGCTGGTGAATACCTCTCACCCGCTGATTCAAAATCTGGCGAGTTTGAGTCAAGGTGCGATTATTCAAGGCGGCGGGGAGTCTCCGTCAAGTCAGTTGGCGAGTATGATTTGTCACCACGTTTACGACTTGGCTTTGATGGCCCAGAAGGGTTTCGATGCTGAAGGGATGAAGGATTTTGTCGAGCGCTCGAATCAAGTCTTGACAAAATTGACTGAACGTGCAATGTAATTACCCCCCCCCAACCCCCCCTTGCTAAGGGGGGGATCAAGAGTTTATTTCTATTGCTGAGCGGGCGATCGGGTGTTTTTTGTCCCCCCTTTAACAAGGGGGGCTAGGGGGGTTCTGCGCTGTTGCTATATAATAAAAGGCTGCACGCAAAAAACGGTAATCTGGAGCGCAATATGTCACGGAAATGTCAGCTAACGGGAAAGAAGGCTAATAACGGTTTTGCAGTTTCTCACTCGCACCACCGCACTCACAAATTGCAAGACGCCAATTTGCAGTGGAAGCGGGTTTGGTGGCCGCAGGAGAAGCGCTGGGTAAGATTGCACCTTTCTACAAAAGCGATTAAAACCTTGCAAAACAAGGGTTTGGAAATCATGGCGAAGGAAGCTGGAATTAACCTGTACAAGCTTTAAAAAACTTGGCTAAATTAAAATGAGGGCGATCGCACACTTGAGAGTGCGATCGCCCTTACTTTTAGAGAAAAACCTTTACTAAAGCTATTTTCGGCATTTCAGTAAATAAGTAGTCATCTCACCTTTGCCTTTAACTTCGATCGCGCCGCGGTTGTCAAAGGAATACTTTTCTCGCAATCGCTCATAAGTTGTCTCTGTTACGTGAATACACCCCGGCTGGCCGTGAGATTCCATGCGGGAAGCGGTGTTAACGGTGTCTCCCCACAAATCGTAAATAAATTTTTTAATACCGATTACTCCGGCGACAACCGGGCCGCTGTTGATGCCGATTCTGATGCTGAAATCTTGATTGTGGGTATGGCTGAAGTCAATAATTGCCTGCTGCATATCAAGGGCAATTTCTGCGATCGCCTCTGCATGATCGCTGCGGGGCATTGGCAATCCTCCTACTACCATGTAAGCGTCGCCAATCGTCTTAATTTTTTCCAATCCGTGCTTTTCTGCTAGGCGATCGAATGTGGAAAAAATGTCGTTAAGCAAGGAAACTAATTCTGGCGGAGAAATTTGGGAACTAATTTGGGTAAAACCGACTATATCTGCAAATAATACTGTTACTTCGGCAAAAGTATCGGCGATGATACTTTGGTCTTGTTTTAATCTGTCGGCAATGGGTTGTGGTAAAATGTTTAACAGGAGACGGTCGGATTTTTCTTGTTCTAAGCGCAAAGCTGCCTCAGCTTGTTTGCGAGTTGTGATATCTTGAACAGTACCTTCGTAATAAAGCAAATTTCCGTAGGAATCGCGCACGGTATAAGTATTTTCGGAAATCCAAATTATGCTGCCATCTCGACGGTAAATTTGAGATTCAAAATCCGATACTTTGCCTTGTTGTTCTATTAAGCGGACAACCTCGGCGCGGCGATCGGGGTCAACATAAAGTTGTTGGCTAATATCAGTTAGTGTGCCCACCAATTCCTCGCGTGAACTGTAACCGTAAATGCGAAGCAAAGCAGGATTGGCGCTGAGATATTGCCCATCTGGGGTAGTTTGAAAAATGCCGACGATCGCATTTTCAAAAATGCTGCGATATTTTTCTTCAGCTTGCCGCAGCGCTTCTTCAGCCCGCTGGCGTTCTCGCGCTTCCATTGCGAAAGTTACAGAGTCTGCTAGAGAAACAGCGAAACTTTGTTCTTCAATCGTCCAAGGGCGGAGCCTTCCTATGTGTTCTAAACAGAGAACTCCTGCTGTTTCTCCGCCTATTTGAATCGGCGTATCTAGCATAGAAGTGATTCCCAAAGGAATTAGGTAAGATTCCGCAAATTCTCTAGTTCTAAAATCGTTTTGCGCGTCAAAGGCAGCAATTGCGCGTTCTTCTCCCAGTGCTTGAAAATAGACAGGATAGTCTGCTGCTGCTAATTCCAAACCGTGTGAGTGCTGGTTGAGAGCGCGATCGAACAAATCCAGGCACTCCATCTGGGATTTAGTGCGATCGTACAGCCATACGCTCGATCGGGCAACTTCCAGAGTACGGCTAGCAGTTTGAGTTATTTGTTGAAGCGCTTTTGTTAAGTCGCCTTGATTCAGCGCTTTATTTTTGGCTAAATCAATTAATGCCGATTTCTGTTTCTGTAGCTGAAGTTCGCTTTGTTTCAGGGCATTTGTCCGCTCTTCAACTCGGATTTCCAGCTTTTCATTCAGCTTTTGCAGCGCTATTTGAGCTTTTCGGCGATCGGTGATATCTGTGCCGATGCAGAGGATTCCCAGAATTTCTCCCGCTGGACCAACCAGCGGTTTATTTGCCCAAGATACCCAAACGCGATCGCCACTGCGCCGGAGGTTTTCATTTTCATAGCTGGTAAAGCGATCGGGATTTTGTAAAATTTGACTATAAACCAACTCTAAGTTCTTCCCTTCGAGGTCTGTCTGGGGAATAATTGTCCCCATTGCATTTTTACCAATGATTTCTTCCTGAGTGTAGCCAAAGAATATTTCGGCAAATTCGTTAAAAAAAGTAATATGACCGTCAGCATCCAATTTCAGAATAATGCTGCTAGCATTTTCCACCAATTCTCGATATTTAATTTCGCTTTCTCGCAGGGAATTTTCTGCCTCGGCGCGTTCAGCTACCGTCGCTGCCAATAACAGCGAGGTAATTGTAACTACAGCCATAAAAGCTTGCAAAAATAAGATAGCCTGAGTGATATTTTCGGCTTTGGCTATGAACGGCCCCCCTCCATGAGAACTGCCCAAAATTGCGATGCTTGAGACAATGAACGATGCTAGGACAGCGGCTCGTTGACCGAATTGGAGTGCAGACCAAATTATAAAAGGAAACGGCAAATATTCCAGGGGATAACGAGAAATAGAAGCTTCACTTTTCGAGTCAAAGACAAGCCAGCTCACCCCAATTAATAATATTAACCATACTGCCCGCCAAATTAAATATCTTTGCTGGCGCTCTGTTTGTCTTTTTAAACGCTCTGCGGTTACTTTAGGGCGAAAAAATATTAGGATTAAGGGAGTTAAAATTAAAACTCCCATTGTGTCTCCCAACCACCAATTCCATCGCACCGACCAATATTCTGCCCAATCTACTTTGCCCGCTAAATATAGGGAAAACGCGCCAATAGTGCAACTGATTTGAGTAGAAATTAGACCGCCAAATAAGATTAAATTAACTACATCTTTCAAGCGAGCAAGAGATGGACGAAACCCCATCCTGCCCAGGGCAGTTACTGCAAAAACAGCTTGCAGAATTGCCCCAACGTTTCCTCCCAGCCAAAGTGCAAATATCTGTTCACTTGGGTTAACCAAATTGAGCAAAAATGTACCCAAAACTATGGCAGGCCAGACTTTACTCCCCAACAATAACAGTCCAGCTTGTGCAATTCCTGCAGGTGGCCACACCGAAGAAGCGAAGGGACTAACACCTTGAATTGAAATTGCTAGCCTCGCCCCCACGGCGTAAGCGACAGCAACGACAGTTACTTGGGCTAAGTACCGCCCAATTCGGGATTGAGGGAATCGCAGAAACTGATTTAGGTTCAGATTCATACCGAGTTTTAAGTTTTAGGGAATTTCATATCAGAAGGAAGAAGGAAGTTCGGCAACGGATTCTGTAACGGATGTAACGGATGTAACGGATGTAATGGATGTCAGGAAGAGGGAAGAGGGAAGAAGGAAGAGGGAAGAGGGGGGAGCATCTCATATTTGTAAAAACACTTCTTCTGGCTTCTTCTTTCTTCCTCTTTCCTCCTGCATTCTGCCTCCTGTCTCCTGCCTCCAAACTCTAATTTATAGCTGGAGTTCTTTCATTGAGATGCTCCCAAGAGGGGAGCTAATGTAGGGTGTACACCGCGCACATTGCGCTCCTAAATGTAGGTGCGGCGCGCACCTTACTGGTTAAAAAGTCTTAGCTTACGGCGGCTTCAATCCACTGTTTCAACGTAGAATTTACTTCATCAATGAGAATTTCCTGGGATTTGTGAGTTGCTCTTTCCACGACTTCAACTTTGCCTGCTTTCAGCGAACGACCCGGAACAATGCGATAGGGAATGCCGATTAAATCGGCATCTTTGAATTTAACTCCGGCCCGTTCGTCGCGGTCATCTAGCAAGGTTTCAATGCCAGATTGGTTGAGTTCTGCGTAGAGTTTTTCGGCGACTTCTACTTGTTGGGCGTCGGAAATATTGGGGATGCTAATGATGGCGTGATACGGGGCGATCGCCACTGGCCAAATTATCCCGTCTTTGTCGTAGGATTGTTCTACGGCCGATTGAGCTAGCCGCGACACGCCGACGCCGTAGCAGCCCATCATAAAGGGCATTTCTTCGCCTTGTTCGCTGGTGTAGGTGGCGCCCATTGCTTGGGAGTATTTTGTGCCTAATTGGAAGATGTGGCCGACTTCGATGCCTCTGGCGCTTTGCAAGGTTTGTTCGGGGTTGTGCACTGCCCGATCGCCCTTTTTGGCTGTTCTGACACCCACAACCGTTGCTGGCAGGGGAAATTCTTTGTTCCAATTGGCCCCGACAACGTGGTATCCTGATTCGTTAGAACCGGTGACAAAGTTTGTCAGGTCAACTGCGGTGCGATCGACCAAACGCAAAAACTTAGAGTTTACCTCCTTGCTTCCAGCGATATAATCATCAGCAAGATCCGGAGCCATATAACCGAGAGGTAAAGATTTAGCCGCCCATTTCCGCTGAGCTTCCGCATCAGGAACAGTCAAAAATAAAACAGTTTTAGCTTGATAATTGCCCGCTAACTTCGTCAACTCATTCAGCAACTTTACCTGATTCACATCTTGGTCGCCGCGAATGCTTACCAATACCAAAACTGTGATCCCATTGTCGTAAACAGCTTGGTAAAGCACATTTTTGACAACTTGCGTCGGAGAACATTTCAAAAATTTGCAAAGTTTATCAATTGTTTCAGTTCCCGGCGTTTCCCGCTTTTCAAACGTTGCAAAGGGCGACGGTTCCACATCAGCCGGCATCGATACAGCCTTTTCCACATTAGCTGCATACTGACCGTCTTCAGTATAAAGAACTTCATCCTCGCCCGCTTCAGCCAGCACCATAAACTCTTGAGAACCAGAACCGCCAATTGCGCCAGAATCAGCATCTACTGCTCGAAACTGCAAGCCCGATCGGCGCAGCATATTGCTATAAGCTTGAGCCATATCCTGATAAGTTTTTTTCAGGCTTTCTTCGTTAGTATGGAAAGAATAGCCATCTTTCATAATGAATTCGCGACCCCGCATCAACCCGAAACGCGGGCGAATTTCATCGCGAAACTTAGTTTGAATTTGATATAGATGTACAGGCAATTGCCGATAGGAACGAATCATATCTTTAGCAATTGTAGTAATTACTTCTTCGTGCGTTGGGCCCAGTCCCAATTCTCGCTGCTGCCTGTCTGTCATTGCAAACATAATACCTTCAGCTTGAGTATAGGTATCCCAGCGGCCGGATTCCCGCCACAAATCGGCCGGTTGCAATTGCGGGAGGAGGCATTCTTGAGCGCCGGTAGCGTCCATTTCTTCGCGCACAATTTGAGATACTTTTTTGAGAACTCGCCACATTAAAGGTAGATAAGCGTAAATTCCGCTACCGATGCGCCGGATGTATCCGGCACGGAGTAATAATTTGTGACTAGGAATTTCTGCTTCTGCCGGGTCTTCGCGCAGGGTAACAAAAAGCATTTGAGAGAGTCGCATGGCTGATTTCCTTAAAATACCGGATGATTGTAATTTTAGATCAACTTCTGATATTATCAGAACTAAGCCCGATTTGATTAAATATATGAATAAAATTTGGCAAAACTACGAAAAAGGTATGGCAGTCTTTGATAATTGTCACTCTCCTACTGTGCAATCTCAATGGCTTGCCTTAAAAGATGAAATAGGAGAATTTGTTCGAGAACCTAATTTCAGCGAAATTTGGGATATTGTTCATGCTGCTGGTCGATTGCTTTACAAACTAATCGGAATTCCCTTATATTTACTGGCATATCCTACTGTTCGCAAACACAGTCAACGTTTCGAGGAGTACGGCTGTATTCGCAGCATTCGCAACTGTGAGGGTAAATGCTGTGGCAAAAATTCGTAGCTTAGGCTGCGGCGCACCCGATATCAGGTTTGTTAAATCGCCTGCAATTACATTTAGAAACCCTCGATCGCAACCGACTGCTTATGCAGATCCCTCCCTCGGAATTACTAGATCGTTTTGAGCCTAAAAATCAAACGGAATCCTCAACTAGGTAGCGCACTATACGATATGTAGAGTGCATCACATCGCACTTTACTACTATTGATAATTGGTGGGGATTGCCCCCGCCTCAAAGTTGCCACTTTTATGCGAACTCTGCTGCTACCAATCCCTTAAAAAGTAATTTCTGACTTTAGACGGATTTATTTTTTAGCTTCCAGAGCCATAATAAGCAGTAAGGATGAGATCACTAGAGAACTGAGTTACCACTCATCCCAATGTCACTAAGAAGGGCTTCCGTAAGATAAAGCCGAACCCAAACAAAACCTCATCTAAAGATTACAAACACCCCTAGAAAAAATTGGGGGCCATTTTCGCTATGCCGAGTTAGGCATAAAAATTAAGGAGGTAAATTATGTTTCAAAGCGAGTTATTAATGTCGCTGTACACTCCAAAACTCGATAGGGGCCAAATGCCAGTAGAAATGCCAGTAGAAGTGCCTGTACAAATGCCTGTACAAATGCCTGTAGAAATGGATGTGCCATTTGACCACCCGGATATCGGAGGCCTGATGTTTTTAAGCCCGCAGTTTTTCGTGGCATTAATTGCCGGAGTCATTATGGCTTTCGGCTTCCAATTCCTGTTAACAAATTTCTCGATCGCCGCCAAAATATCAAATTGGGACGAGGCTTTACCCGACGATGACGATGATGATGAGTCCGAAAGTTTAGGCAAAAAAGTTCGGAAAATCGAAGGTTTAGTCGGGGGGTGGATTTTAGTCACAGTTAACCTGGCTTTATTTTTGGCTTGTTTTCTGGCAGTCAAACTAACTTCAATTGCCAGCGTAGACGGAGCGGCAATTATTGGTGTGGTCATCTGGGCTGCGTACTTTTTAACGCTGGTGTGGCTCGGTTCTAGCGCCGTCGGTTCTATGATCGGTTCCTTGATAAAAACTGCTTTTTCAGGCGTTCAAGGTGTCATGGGTACTGCTGGTGCAGCGATCGGTGGCAAGATGGCCAGCGACCAAATGGTCAATACTGTAGAGGCATCTGTTGCCGCTGTACGCCGCGAGTTGAGTTCGGCGGTAGACCCGGATAGCATTCGCGAAACACTGCAAGATTATGTGGGTTCTTTGCAGTTACCGAAACTAGATGTTAAGGAAATTCGCGGTCAATTTGAAAAGTTGCTGGGCGATGCAGATATCAAATCTCTTGCGGGAAGCGATGTTCTGAAGAATGTTAACCGCCAGACTTTTGTGGATTTAATTAAGAGTCGCACAGACTTTTCTCAAGAGGAAATAACTCAAGTTGCCGACCAACTCGAAGGCGTTTGGAAGCAAACTTTCGGCAAGCAGCAAGAGCAGAAAGACCCGAATTTAGAGTTGGTTGATTTTCTTAAGTTTGCGGCTCCCGATTTGCTGAAGTCTGACGAACTCAACGCCAAGCTGTCTCAAATTCTGGAAAGTCGGGAAAACAAATCGGAATCCAGCAGCGGCATGAAGCGAGCAATGCAGTTGGGTGTGGAAGCTCTGGTGGGCACTGTTTTGTCGCGGACGGATTTGTCTGATTTGGATGTT
This sequence comes from Microcoleus sp. FACHB-DQ6, assembly GCA_014695175.1. Classification (GTDB taxonomy): domain Bacteria; phylum Cyanobacteriota; class Cyanobacteriia; order Cyanobacteriales; family Microcoleaceae; genus Microcoleus. The sequence goes on from JACJNV010000241.1 coordinate 21,488, forward strand.
GAAAAAATCACTGGTCAGTTGCAGCAACTGACAGCCAAAGGGACGGAACAAGCTAAATCTTTGGCTTCTAAGGTGGGCGACAAAGTGCCTGCGCTGCCTTTCAATACAGCTAAGGCTGATGTGGAAAACTACTTGATGAATGCCCAACCTTGGCATCTCAACCGGGAGACAATCAAGCAAGAATTTAGGGATGTGATTTACGACCCGGAAGCTTCTCCGGGGGCAGTTTTGCGCCAGTTAGAGCTGTTTAATCCCGATTATTTTGTAGGGATTCTCAGCCGCCGTGAGGGGTTTGCTCCCGAACAGGTGGCGGAAATTGCCGAACAGCTTGAAGGTGTCCGACAAGAAGTGTTGGAAATTGTGCAAGCTGCTGCTGGTGAAGAACAGTCTCAAGATTTGCGGAGCCGGATTGAGAATTATTTGCGATCGACCGGCAAGGAGGAATTGAATCCTGAAGGTATCGAGCGGGATTTCCAAGCGCTTTTGGAAGATCGGGATGCTGGTTTTGAGGCTTTGCGCGATCGCCTTTCGCAGTTTAACCGCGACACTTTGGTGCAGTTGCTGGGTCAGCGGGAAGATTTCAGTCCAGAGGAAGCCGATCAGTTAATCGGGCGGCTCGAAAGTTCGCGCGATCGCGTGATTTCTAAAGCTCAAGAATTGCAAGAGCAAGCGCAATCGAAAGCCCAAGAATTGCGGCAAAAGGTAGAAGAGTATCTCCGCAATACTAACAAGGAAGAACTCAATCCTGAAGCTATCGAGCGCGAGTTTCAAACGCTGTTAAACGACCCGGAAGCCGGATTTAAAGCGCTGAGAGAACGCTTGTCTCAATTCGACCGCGATACGCTGGTGCAGTTGCTGTCACAGCGCCAAGACCTCAGCGAAGAACAGATAAATCAGGCGATCGACCGGATCGAATCTGTGCGCGACAACATTATCCACGCGCCGCAAATAGTGGCAGATAGAGCTAGGGAGCAGTACGAGGAAGTTACTGCAAAAATTGGCGAATACCTGCGGAATACAAACCTGGAAGAACTCGATCCAGAAGGTATCAGTCGGGATTTGACTAAATTGTTTGAAAATCCGAAAGCGGGTGCTTTGGCACTTCGGGACAGACTTTCTCAGGTCGATCGCGAAACTTTAGTCAAGCTGCTTTCGCAACGGCAAGATTTGAGCGAAGAACAGATCGATCGGACGATCGATCGCGTGCAAGATTCGATTCGCAGCATCGTGAAATCGCCCCGCCGCTTGGCCTCTCGCGCTCAAAAAACAGTCCGGGATTTCCAAGGCAGTTTGGAAAATTACTTGCGGAATACGGACAAGGAAGAACTCAATCCTGAAAGCATCAAACGCGATTTGCAGTTGCTCTTTAGCGAGCCGGGAATGGGGATGCAAAGTTTGGGCGATCGCCTGAAGCACTTCGATCGATCGACTCTGGTAGCATTGCTGTCCCAGCGGGAAGATATCTCGGAAGAGGAAGCTAACAGAATTGCCGACCAAATTGAATCTGTCCGCAACCAAATTGTCGAACAAGTTCAAATGGTTCAGGACAAGTTCCAATCGACAATTGACGGTATTTTCGGGAAAATCCGGGATTACCTCAATTCGCTCGATCGACCAGAGCTCAACTACGAAGGCATCAAGCGGGACTTCCGCAAAGTGTTTGACGACCCGCAGGCCGGATTTGACGCGATTAAAGAGCGTTTAGGTGAGTTCGATCGCGGTACTTTAGTGGCCCTGCTGAGTTCTCGTTCCGATATTTCCGAGACAGACGCTCACCGAATTGTTGACCAAATGGAAGGAGCCCGGGACAGCGTTTTATTGCGAGCCGAACGCCTGCAAACAGAAGCCAAAAAACGCATTAAACAGCTCAAGAAAAAGACCAAGCAGCAAGCAGAAGATGCGCGCGAAGCCGCAGCAGCCGCAGCTTGGTGGCTGTTCGGTACGGCTCTGACTTCTGTGGTGGTTTCGGCTTTGGCTGGAGCAATAGCAGTCAACGGTATTTCTGGTTTGTTTAGCTAGATTTTCAACGAGTTTGAAATAAAGTTCTCCTGATTCTAGGCTGGCTGTTTGCCAGCCTATTTTCTTTGGAATAATATCAGAGTCCTTCAGGATTCTATAGTTGGCGGAAACACTCTCGATAAATCGAGCGCCAAATCGTGAAAATAAGGCAGATTAACAGACTCGTTGGGCAGAAAAATCAGCGTCCTGCGATAACCAAATTGGCCAGGGGCATTCTGATACGGCTCGCTGTAACATTCCAAGCAAGTTTGTGATAAATTAAATATCCAATAGTTAGAGATTCCGGCTTCAGCATAAAGGGGGAGCTTAACCTGTTTGTCGTAACTCAAAGAAGAATCTGCAATCTCAATCAGCAACAGTATATCCCCTGGACAGGGGTGAGAGGATAGATAGTCGTCAGGGCGATTTTGTACGAGCGAAAAATCAGGTTCAGGTTCGCTGTTTGTCGGTAAAACGATGGGAGATTGACACTGTAAAGTTGCCCGCTCTGCTACTATGGCGCTTAATTCCCGCAATAATCTTCTCAGACAGGTTTCGTGAGCGGTACCTTTAGCTGCCATTTTCACAAGTTCTCCATTAATTAACTCAACTCGATCGTCCTCACCAAAGAACCCCAGTTCTGTCAGGCGGTGATATTCCGCTATGGTGAAGCGTTTTGCAGTTGCGATCGACATAACAGCCACCTCTATACAGGTCTGTTGCGATTATAGGCGATCGTCGATCGGCTAAACAATGCTAATCTGGATCGCAGCTCACAACAATCTTGTCAAATTTGCCTCGTCCTTTGGTTGCAAATTTCCCCAATTTTAGTGAATTTACTCGACGAACTTATCTCCGGGATCATATCTGCCTTAAGCAAGATTCTAGCATCACTATTTATTAGGTACTTTAACTAAGTAGCAAAAAAAAAGTTTTCTAAATAAGAAAGCTGAGCAATACATATTATTTTGGAGGCTTGAATGACATTTACTACTTCCGGTGCTTACGACCAAGGAAAAGCAGATATTCAGAGCTTGAGTGTAGACGACCAATTAGCTTTGCTGTGGTTTGTTTACACCGAAATGGGCAAGTCAATAACGCCAGCGGCTCCCGGTGCTTCCGGTTCCGAAATCGCTCAGGGTTTGTTCGAGCAAGTCAAACCGCTGCCCCACGAAGAACAACTACAAGTAATGCGCGACATTGCCTCAAAAGCCAATACTGAAATCAGCCGGATGTACGGCTCAATGAGTCCTGAAACCAAGCTGGCTTTTTGGTATTTTCTAGCATTAGGAATGGACGAAGGAACTATTATACCCATGCCTTCAGACTATGAATTTCCAGAAGCAGGAAAAGCTTTATTAGGAAAGGTTCAGGCGATGGACTTTCAGCAGCAAATTGATTTCCTTCGCGGTACAGTTTTAGTAATGGGTGCTGAAGCCGCTCCGGGGGCTGGCATTTAAAAATAGGACTTACGAAAAAAAACCTGGTTTCTCGGAGAATATTGGGTGCGGCAACGACGCATTTAGGAAGAAACCCGGTTTTTAGCCGTTTGATGCGTAAGTCCTCAAAAAGATTAGTAAGTAGCTCAAACTAATACGCCGCGCCAGAAACCCGGCTTCTTCAAGAAACCGGGTTTCTGGCTGTTCTGTTTTTTTAGATTTACGGCGAACATCCGCACTTGACACCTAATAACTGAATTCAACGAATCTGTTTCCCACAACTTCCGGCGCAGCGACTGTTAAACGCATATCTTCGCAGCCAACTGTTAGCAAGGGCTGACCTAAGTTTAAAGTGGCAAAAGGACTTTCTTCTGCCACTTCTAATTCGCCTTTAATCAAACCGATGCGAGACTCTAATCCTCCTTTAAACAACAGCAAATTGCTGCTGTCAGCGCTGAAAACATTTCCGCTAAAGGGCAGCGGTAAGGCTAAAGTTGGCTGGCTGTAATTGAGGCTGCACAGTTGACGGTTTTCTTGGCGAACTGTGACGCGGTAGCCTAGCGGTGCTGCCTTTACCGAATGGCTACCTTCCCAACTAAATTGAGCTAATTCTTTAGGAAGGCCCCAAATTTCGCGCCCGCCGGCTACCGAGTTAGGATTGTCTACGTAGATGTGGGAAATCCAAGCGCCCCATTTTCCAGCATAATTGGCGATCGCGCTAACTACAATTAACTCATTGTACTCCATCACCGAACCCAACCCGTAGGAGGATATATAAATGCCGCCTAGGGTTTTTCCCGGCAATAAAGAGATGATTTCCAACTCCGAAGGAACCAAGGGGCGCACTCGTGCCACATCTACCAATTGTAAAGTCTGAACAGCATAACCTTGCAGATTCCAAGGTGCAGGTGGGTATACCATTTTAAGTGATTTAATGTCTGATATTTTATATTTATTTTAGCTTAGCACCTCAAAGATCAACAGTTTTTTGTATTTATTCACACATTTTAGTAAAACTACTTTATTTTAAAAGAATTAATATGTTGGCCGAAATTATATGAATATTTGAAGAGGGAGTTTCGCTGGTAAAAAGTATAGATTTTACGGTACGATATCGACATATACAGCGGATTCCAGGTTTATGAAGTACAGTAGCAGCAGCTTGTAAACCAGTTTTTAAAGTGCTTAATATTAACCCGCGTCAAGCGCCGTAGCTAGTAAAACATCAACCATCT
>JACJNV010000242.1 GCA_014695175.1 Microcoleus sp. FACHB-DQ6
TTTTTGCTCAGGCGTTCGAGGGTCGCACCTGACTCGATTAGCTGTCCCATATGAGCGAGGTTTCTTTTGATATATTGAAGTTGTTTTTTAATTGCCTGTCTTTTTTTGTTTCGGGAGGCTCTTCTTTGTTTGGCTATTAATAAGTAATCTTTTCGGGCAAGATTACGGTAGGTTCTAGGTTTTTTCGGGATTTGATATTTGAGCGGTTTATACAGAATGTCTATAATTTTTTCGCTGTGAACTCGGGCGAGGTTTAATAGTCCTAAGTCGGTCGGATAACTAATATCGGCGCTCAGCGCAGGTTGCATCCATGATTAGTTTACCGCGATTGGATGACTCATTTTTGGCGTCCGAATCCTTTTTTTTTTCGGGTTTGATTGGGGTGGTGGAGCGCATTTTTTCGACCAGGCGTTCGTTCACTTTATTAATTAGATTCCAACTAATCCGTTGGCGAAAGTGTACTAATAGTGATGGGTCAAATGCGAGTTCATTGCTGTAGCTTGATTGACCGATAAAGTATTGTAGATACGGGTTTTCCCGGCTCTGTTCTACCGTTTCACGATCGCTAATTAAGAGTTTTTCTTTAATAATTAATGCCCCTAACGCCATCCGAAAGGATTTAGCCCTTAAGCCCTTTTCGGTGGGGAAGTTTTGGGCATATTCTGCTTCAAACTCTGACCACGGGATTAGTTGGGCCATTTTTACCCAACGGTTGTCTGCTGACAATTTTCCTCCGAAGGGCAGTTCAAACTCGGATGGGGGGTTTGGAGCCAGCTCAACTTTTCGGTACACGATCGTAGGTGGTGATGCACGGGTTTTGACTTATTTTACCTGTTTATCTTGCACTTTACTCTCCATCGCGCGATCGAATAACCTTTCGCCACGTCAAGTGCCAGCGCTTATTCAGCAAGCCCTAACTAATGATATCAATTCCGGTTGTATCGGAATGATTAAACCACAGAGGACACAGAGGACACAGAGAAAGAGAAGAGAGAGATAATAATTTCGATGTCAACGGATTTGATATGACTAATGACTAATAACTAATGACTAACAACTAAAACCAAATTCCCGATCGCCTTTCCGCTTTCCTGCATTTCGTGGGCGGCAGCAATCTCGTCTAAAGCAAACCGCCCAGCAATAACGTGGCGCAAAACTCCAGCTTTCAAACAAGTTGTAATATCTTCTGCAGCTTGTTGATGCGCTGCTTTGTCCATCGCATAAACTAGCACGTAATGAACGGTAAGATTTTTGTAAATTAAGGAGTACACTGGAATTTGAGGCGTTACATCCGAATCCGAAGCATAAGTGGCGATCGTGCCGTTGCGTTTGAGCGCTTTTAAATTAGTTTCCAAATTGCTAGCAAAGTCAACTTCAATTGCGCGATCGACTCCTGCCCCTTTCGTAATTTCTTTGATGCGCGCCCCCACATCTTCTGCTTTGTAATTGACAATATAATCAGCTCCCGCAGCTCTGGCAATTTCTGCTTTTTCCGCCGAACTTACAGTCGCAATTACAGTTGCTCCGCCCCATTTGGCTAATTGAATCGCATAATTTCCCACAGCACCCGCGCCGCCCATAACTAATATTGTTTTCCCCGTAACAGCACCATCTTTAAAAACGCAATTGTGAGCTGTAATTGCGGGTACTCCCAAACAAGCACCTTCTACAAATTCTGTATTATCTGGCAGAAAAACCGCTTGTTCGCTGGGTACAACCACATATTCCGCCGCCGTACCAAACCTGCGGGGCAATGTAGCTTCATAAATCCAAACACGTTCGCCAATTCGTGACGGCGGCACGCTTTCTCCTACTGATTCAATTATTCCTGCACCGTCGTTGTGGGGAATGACTCGCGGGTGTCGCATTGTGAGTCCGCCCCAACCGCTGCGCTGCTTGACATCGGAGGGGTTAATGCCGGATGCGTGTACTTTAATCAGCACTTCATCTGCACCCAATTCGCCAACATCCATTTCGCCAATTTTGAGGACATCTTTGGCAGGGCCGATTTGTTCGTAGTAAGCAGCTTTCACAGTTGTTTTCTCCTGATGTTTTTAATCTTCATAAACCCACCCTCCGTTACTTTAGGCAATGCCGCCGTTAACGCGGATATTTTGTCCGGTAATCCACCGGGCTTGTTCGCTGCACAAAAAAGCCGTCACATCGGCAATATCTTCCACTTTTCCGAGTCTTCCCAAAGCAGTCATTTGGGTAAATCTTTGTATTTGTTCAGCGGTTTTGCCAACAGTGAAGAGTTCTGTATCCGTTGGGCCCGGAGAAATGACATTGACTGTAATTTGGCGATCGCCCAATTCCTTAGCCAGCGATCGAGTTAGCTGTTCTACTGCGCCTTTTGTCGCCACGTAAGCCCCGTAAGTTGGCAGTAGCATCGCCGTTGTCGAACTGGAAAAATTGACAATTCTTCCTCCGTCTGCCATGCGTTTAGCAGCTTCTTGACAAGCAAAAAACGTGCCTTTAACGTTAATTGCAAAAAGATTATCAAACTCTGCTTCGGTAACTTCCGCTACAGGTTTGTAAAGAATTACTCCTGCATTATTGACTAAAATATCGACTTGTGAATAGGTTTCTTGAGTGCGATCGAACAAATCGCGAATTTCTGCGGTTTTGCTGACATCGGCTTGCACGGCTAATGCTTTGCCACCTGCGGCTTCAATCGCTGAGACAACATCTTTCGCCTGATCGGCGCCTCTGGCGTAGTTGATGACCACTGATGCGCCTTCTTGGGATAATCGCAGGGCGATCGCGCGTCCAATTCCCCGCGATGCACCGGTCACAATTGCCACTTTTCCTGCTAGTGATGCCATCAGATTTCCTCTGCAATTAGCGTTGATGGTGGTTCCGAATAATCATACTATTTTTTTTCCATTCCTGTACAGAAACAAATTTTAAATTTAAAAGAGTCAGAATTTCCCTAGAAATCGCGGTTACTAACTAACACTTGTGGTAAAGTAGTGTCGGCTGTTAAAGTAAAATATATGACCGTAAATTCCGAGTTAGCAGAGCAGTATTTGTCAGCGGGCGAGAGCCTCCAGAAATCAGGAAAACTTGACGAGGCGATCGCTTACTATCAAAAATTACTAGCTATTCAAGCGGATAGTGCGATCGCACTCAACAAGATAGCTGAAGTTTATTATACGCAACAGAAATATGTAGAGGCGATCGCCTCATGTTACCAAGCACTTCGCCAGCAACCGAATTTCCCCGCCGCCTACAAAACTCTAGGCAATATCCTGCAAGCCCAAGGCAAAATAGACGCGGCCATTCGCGCCTACTCCAAGGCGATAGAATTCGATCCTAATTTGGTCGAAGCCTATGTTAACTTGGGCAGTATGTTTTACAAACAAGGCCAGCTCGATGACGCCATAACTTACTATCAAAAATCTATTGCAATTCAACCAGATTTAGCCGTCGCTTATTGGAATTTAGGCAAAATTTTGGAAGAGGAAGGGAGAATCAATGAAGGTTTATTTTATCAAAAAAAAGCTCTAAATTTACAGCCGGAGTTAGAAGCTAGAAGCAATTCAGTAAACAATAACACTTACTGAAGAGGAATGTTATAGTCAAAATAATTCAATCATTAACGATGCAAGCTGGAACCACATGGAAATTAACCATAATCCGCTCGAATTCCTAACGGCTCAAGTACAAGAAACAGTTGCCGATATCCAAAACTTAGGCAACCAAATTGATGCAAAATTTGAGGAAAGTGCAATTTTATTAACGGCGTGGGTACAATCAGCGCCAAGTTCAATGGTTAGTGCCGGGGCGATCGCCACTCAAGAAGCTTTCAAAATAGCACATAACATCCGTTTTGAGAACCTGCCAACAAATCTGCAATCCAAATTTGCTAGGGCTGGGATGCGTGACGGAATCCGAAATGTTCAAGAAGCAGCAAAAGTCTTTGAATCCATACCCGCCCAAATTCGTGCCCAAGGCCCAGAAGCAATTCGCAACTTCTGTCAAGATAAAGATTGGAGTCACATCCAAGCGCACGTCAATGGAGGCGGAAGCGAAGCTACTAACGGGATTTTTGAACATTTTTGGGTGAATCGTGCTCGCGGTGGTGCAGACATGACTGCCGCAGAATTAGCAGTCGCTAAGCAAGTTTTAGCGGATGCAGCGTTTAAAGCAGCAGTTGCGGAAATCGTTGGGGCTGCAATGAAAGGGGCGATCGCCGCAGCAGTAATTGAGTTAATATTTTCTATCTTAGAAAACTCGCTATTGTGCGTTGAAGGCAAAATTACCCAGTCAGAGTTAGTCGAACAAGTCGCCACCGCCACCGCCAAAGCTGGCATTGCTGGTGGTGTTATTACTGGCATTCTGTTAACACTGTGCATGATATTTCCCCCCATTGCCGCGCTTTTAGGTGCCGCAGCGATGCCCTTGGCGGTTGCAGGTATTGGTTTTATGGGAATTCGCGCCTGGGAAATCTTTTGTCACGGCGATCGACTATTTGGTATTACTCAACAAACACAAAAATTTCTGGGGCTGACTGAAGAAGTGCAGTAGGAGCTTAGGCCCGGCCGTGTCCTACGTCTAATTAGATACCTAACTTCTTGAAGAAGTCGGGTATCTCGGTATTCTAAATGATTGGGAAACATAAATAGTATGGATTCAGTAGAAAAAACTCAAGATCAGCAGCATCCGCAATACAAGCGCGATCGAGCCAGTGTCAATACTTTATTAGCCTCAGAAGCAAACGACTACAATTTATCGGAATTAGCAAGATTAATAATTCGCTACCGAGGCTTTCCCGGCGCTAGAGATATCCAAGCAGACTTAAAAAAAGTCCTGCAAAAATGGAATTATACCGAAGAAACTCTTTACGAACAAACCCGTAAAATTCACGCCCAAGGTGAGGTTTATAGAAAGCAAAAAAGCGATCAAGAAGATTGGCTTTAAGACACTCAAAAATCTACATTTATAGCAATCGCGAACCGCCTTGGCGGTTAAGACAATAGTCAGGAAAGTTTTTAGGTCGTAGCCTGAAGCCCTTGATTTGGTCTGGGCAGAGCCTGTGCCTCGTAAGCTTTGCTTGCAGCTATGGGCTCGCCCTGAAACTTTTATTTTATGGTGGTGATTCCTGGAAGGGTGAAAACCCATCCCAAACCCAGATGAGGTAAAGATTGAGCTGTGTTGTGGTAAAAAAAAGATAGGCAGCAGAATTGTTACAGGCTTGCCTCTCCAAAAAAATATGTTACCAACATTTTACCAGACTCACTTACAAAAACAACTGACGCAACCCTAGTTTATTTTACTCACAATCTTGTTAAATCTGATCCAATCAGAGAAACAAGTGATGTTAGAGAGATTGGTGCAAGTATTTCCTTACCCAATTACTACCGAAAGTCGCCCTCGCCAATTACAAAGATTTCTCGATTTCCCTCAATTAACTATCGCATTAATCTGGTTCCCATTAATCACTTATTGATTAACAACTTCTTCCCCTATCGGACAAAGGTTATCGATTGCGCTCGACCGCAGCCAATGGCGGTGTATCAATCTGTTCACGATCGCCCTAATCTGGCAGAAAAGAGTTATCCCCTTATACTGGTGTTTGTTACCCAAATTAGGAAGCAGTAACTTACAAGAACAAACTCTGGCTCTACAACAAATTTTACCATTAGTTAAAGAATATAAAGTTATCGTTTTGGGCGATGGCGTCCCGCCCCGCAAGCTATAGCAACCGCCAAGGCGGTTAGAGCGTAAACTGAGGATAGTCTTTTTTGTTGCGGAGCGCTCCTCTTCGAGGGCTTCGCTAACGCACCACTTATGCCTCAACCCTACAGCTACGATCTACGCGAGAAAGTCATTCAAGCTATCAAGCTTGATGGCTTAAAAATTATTGAAGCCAGTCAACTGTTCAACATTAGTCGCAACACGATCAGTTTATGGCTGAAGCGACAAGACCAAACAGGAGACTTTCTAGCTTTACCCAATCAGCCTCCGGGTAATGGTCATAAAATCACTGACTGGGAACTATTTCGTCAGGCAAGCCAAAATTCATGGCGATAAAACGAGCGGTGGAGATGGCCAAACTTTGGGATGGGGAAATTAGCTCACGCACCATCTCACGAGCCTTGAAGAAAATAGGTTTTACTCGAAAAAAAAGACTTATGGCTACCGGGAACGAGATGAAGCCAAGCGACAGGCTTTCGTAGCTGAGTTGTCCACCTTACTCCCGGACACAATTGTTTATGTTGATGAATCAGGGATGGATGATCGAGATCAGTATGATTATGCGAGTGAATGAACGAGGTGAGCGCTTCCATGCACTGAAATCTGGGATCCGCAAAGGTCGAGTCAATATGATTGCCGCCCTATGCAACCAAAAATTGAGCGCCCCTTTTACGATTGAGGGAGCGTGCAATCGAACAGTTTTTGAAATGTGGCTAGAAACAAGTTTAGTTCCAACATTGGTTACAGGACAAGTCGTGGTGATGGACAATGCCACATTTCATAAAGGCGGTCGGATTGAGGAATTGATTCAAAGTGCAGGATGTAGACTGTTGTATTTACCGCCGTACTCCCCTGATTTCAACTGGCATTGAACAATGTTGGTCTTGGCTTAAGAGTCGAATTCGTAAACAAAAGAATCAGTTTGATTGCTTACGGGATGCGATCGAGGATGTCTTGCGCCTTGCGACCTAACCGCCTTGGCGGTTGCTATAACTTACAAAAATCTCCTTTACTAATTGTAGCACTACTTTTTGAAATTGGTATAAGTCGGTCGGATAGGTAATATCCCCTGGGGCGCAGGTCGCATCTTCGCTCAGTTTTCCTCGATTGGTTGATTCATTTTTTGCGACCGAATCCTTTTTTTTGTCGGGTGGAATAGGGGTGATTTCTCGCATTCTTTCGACCATTCGTTCGTTCACTTTATTAATTAGGTTGGAACTAATTCGTTGACGAAATTGAACCAATAGTGATGGATAAAATGCGAGTTCATTACTGTAAGTTGATTGACCGATAGAATATTGTAGATAGGGGTTTTTACGGCTCTGTTCTACTGTTTCTCGATCGCTAATCCCGAGTTTCTCTTTGATAATTAATGCTCCCAACGTCATCCGAAAAGATTTAGCAGGATCTCCCATGTCTGTGGGGAAGTTTTCAGCATATTCTGACTCAAATTCTAACCATGGGATGAGTTCGACCATCTTTACCCAACGGTTATCTGGTGACAACCTTCCACAGGAGGGGAGTTCAAAGTCGGAGGGTGAGACAGGAGCAAGCTCAGCTTTTCGGTACACGATCGCAGATGGTGATCCACGGGTTTTGATCTATATTTACCTGTTTTTCTTGCACCTGAGTGCTCATCGTGCGATCGCATAACCCAAACCTCATAAATCTTTTGGCCTTTATTCAGCAAGCCCTACTCTATGCAGGGTTTATCAGTAAGTCCTATTGACATTACTGGGTTATAGCCCAACATTCGGTAGTAGAGTCCCTGTTGGGTAAGGAGTTCGGCGTGGGTACCCGACTCGAAAATCTCGCCTTCCTGCATCACAAAAATCCGATCGCAGTCTACGGCAGTTTCGAGTCGGTGCGTGACCAAGATGATGGTTCTGTTGCGCCGCAGACGTTGCAGAGTCTCTATGACCCACTGCTCGTGCTTCAAGTCCAGCGCATTCGTGGGTTCGTCGAGGATGAGTATTGGAGCCTCAGTGACGAGCGCTCGCGCGATAGCTAGGCGCTGTCGCTGTCCACCCGAGAGGTTTTGACCGCCCTCAGCGATTAAAGTATCATACTGCTCCGGCAAGGTTTCGATGAACTCGGCTGCCCCAGATTCAACCGCCGCCTTCCGAATATCGGAGAGCAGAGCATCCGGGCGACCGTAGGCGATATTTTCTGCGATCGTTCCGGGGAATAGTGGGCTGCCTTGCGAGACGAGCGCCATGTGTTTGCGAACATCGGCAATCTTAAGGGTGCGGAGGTCAAAGCCGTCGAGAAGGACGCTGCCCGATGTCGGGTCATAGAAGCGCGGCAAGAGATTGAGCAGCGTACTCTTTCCCGTTCCGCTAGGACCCAAAAACGCCACCATCTGACCCGGCTCGATACTAGCACTGATGTTCCGTAAGACCGGTTGCCCAGAGTTGTACTCGAAGCTCACGTCGGCAAGTGCTAGTGTGCAGGGATGAACGGGAAGCGAGCGGGCATCAGGCTCATCTTTTATGGCAGGCGGCTCGTCAATGACCGTAAAGACGCGATCGCATGAAGCTACAAACGTCTGGATCTTAGTAGTGAACCCCAACACCCAACCTATCGGGTCCCAGAACTGCCCCAGGTACGCCATGAAAACGAGCAGATCGCCCATGCTCACGCCGTTGGGCACCGGACGCAAGAACTGGTCGCGATAGACTAGGTATCCACCGTAGCCTAAGATTACCCCGCTTCCCAGGGCGAAGACTACCTGAACCGCTAGCGGATAGAGGTTCTCTTGCCAATTGAGTCGCATGGATGCCTTGACGCTGCGTTCGACCACCTGCCCGAAGCGCCGCGACTCTGTTGCTTCTCGACCGAAGGACTGGATTAGCCCGATCAACTCTATAGCTTGCTGCATGGTTGAGGTCATCACCGCATCGGTCTGCTTCGACTCGAGGGCTCGACTCCTAATCCTTCCCTCGAAGTACCAATTCGCCAGTATTAGAAGCGGAGTGAACGAAAGCGCAAATACGGTGAGAAGGACGTGGCGCGACAGCATGATCCAGATCATCGCCGTCAGCGTTACCGATGCGGCAGTGGAGCCGATGAGCGTATCGATTACCCCCCAAGGCCCGAGGCTGTCGTAGCTCAACCGATAGATTGCGTCACCCTGCGATCGGGAGCCGTGCCAGCCGAGACTCAGCGCCTGCATTTTGTCGTAGAGTTCGGTGCGAACCCGCAAGGTTCCGTTGTACTGGATGCGGTAGTTCAACATCCTACGGAGCATGAAAACGGTCTCGCTCAGGATTCTGATAATCATCGCGACGAACGCCATTCCGAAAATCCGGTTCAGCGTGCTTTCACCGAACGGAGCAAGAAACAGCGTATGAATCCAGTTGGATTTCGGAGTTGGTGATAAAACCGTATCGACTAGAATCGCCATCGGCCAGGCGTTGAGAAGGTTGAAAAGCACTGATGCTCCGATCAAAAGCAAGAGCGTGACGATCAGCCATAAGTCTTTGCGAAAGTAGGAAATGGAGCGCAGAACGATCGGCACCAACCAATGTTGGTTAATTAACGGCATCACCATTTTTGGTGAATTCTTCTGGCTCTTCAAACGTGCTTTGAATGGAAAATTCATGGATGTGCTGGATGCCTCTAAGTAAGACAATGCACCAATTAGGAAGTTTCACCCCAGTCAGAGAAGCCAGAAATTAACTTTGGGTTTTAACCCCTGTTGTCAAGCAGGGCAGGTGGAATGTGAGATTATTCGACTGGTGCTAGATTTAAATAGAGTTTCGCTGTTTTCGATAGCTAGATAGAAAGCGAGAGCGCTTTGCTTCTTGGTGTGATGCGAAGCGCGTTGCTTTCCCGAAAACGGTCGCAAAGTTGAGATTTTCTCAACTGTTCTAGCGGAACTTCGCCCCTGTAGTCTTAAGCATCCAAGCAAAACCTCCATCAGTCACGCAATAGGGCTAACGCCCTCGCCCAATAGATGACTACAATATTAGGGAAACCTTCAGTAAATCCAAAGCTCTCTGTTGCAATGGAGCTGGCATTGTCAGCTTGTCGAAACTAACTGAAACCAGACGCAATTTAGGCTAGACTCGGTTTTTAGCGATTGTCGATAAATTTGTTATTAACGTCCGAAAACTTTAAAGTGGAAAGCTCTCAGAAGTACATTTTGTTGAAGCTTTCGGTTTTGCCAAAGTGGATGACTGAACCGCGACAACCCCGACCCTGACTCAGAAGCATTCAACCACTCCTCATCCTCGAACAACGACGACGTATGGTAAGCGTTGACACATATGCCCTTCTACGTAATAAGCTAACACACAGAAAAACAGGTGTGCAAGCACCACCAGAAGTTGTATCGCTAGCAACAACACCCACAGCATCACTAATAGGGAAAACACTACCCACACAACCACCACAGGAAACTGCATTGCCAACTGCAACACCACCGCAGCCGGAAGCATTTGCACCAGACCCTGTACCCATCCAATCAAAGGAGCCTAGTTTAATGAGCAAACTGCAAGGGAGCATGTCACTTTTGCAGTGAGCAATTATACTCATGCAGGTTTTACCTGATTACCAATTAAGCCGTTTAAGTAAGCACAACGATGAGCTAATACTTGTCCCACATGTTCTGATTTCCAACTCGCTCCTGATATTTTAATTCGTCTGCCTATTTGCTTAATGCCTGATTCTACCGCTCCTGAACCAATTGAACAGATGCCATCAAGAGAGAGAATTTCATAGTTGATAATCCTTTTTTTGTGCTTTTCTAAATATTTGCAAAAATTCACTGCTGATTTGTTTTTGAGCTTTGTAAATAGAGCTGCCGCACTCTCTACATTTCCTTTCCACAAGTATTCTTCTGCTTGCTTAAGTCGCTTAATTGAACCACCTACTTTCTGAAGATTTTCGTGTTCGATGGTACCAATCGAGAATTTCTCTTCTCTGGTGTTCACTACTGATTTCCTTAAATATATTCCATACTCCATCATGTCCATCACCTAAACAAGTTACAGGTTTGGCTAGTGGTTGTTTATTTGCCCAATCAATGATGATATCATTTTGATTAAAACTAGCCAATATACCAGCTTCCGACACAATTGCTTTATAGTCTTTCCATTCAGATTTTTGTCCTTTATGTACCCTCAGTCGTACTTTTCCACCATCTGCACTTAGCTCTGAAATATCTTCTGTTGATATCGGTTCACTGAAGTCTTGATAATGTACTAATATGAGTTGTGTTTTAGCCGGAACAGTCACTCCCGTTAGATACTTAATATCTTGGGCGGCATGCTTATAAGCAACATTGGCACTCAGTCTTAAGCAACAGTTTTCTAAATGGGGACTCAACCTACTAGCACTACCACAACCGAGTTTATCTGCTTGCTTTTGGGTGATACTTAAATTACCTAGGGTACTTTTTAAAGTCTTGACTCTTCCGGCTTTTGTACCGCTAGCTGAGCAGATAAAAAAAAGCCGATATGTGGTGTCACATGAGTCAAAACTTGGTCTCTGACTGCAAGTTCAATATCTTCTAATGTCTTCAATGAATCAGGATTACAATCATCATAAAGGATGGCAGAAATAGCATCTAGATGTGTTTTAATTTCCTGTTGTTGTTCAGGTGTCATGATTATATATCAAGTGGGAAGAGATGATAATTATTCCCTATTATACTGATGCTCGGCAAAAAAGTCATGGTGGGGTTCCCCAGTATTTATACTCATCGCAAAAGTGACACGCTCCCAACTGCAAGCACCCGATACAGAAGCGACGGTTAGGTTTACCGTCGATATGTCCGAAACTCTGCACCGTAAACTGTCGATGTTGGCTGCAAAGACGGGCCACAAGAAAGTGGATCAGAGTGCGGATGTTGTTGGAGGATGGTTTGAAAGAAGAGGCGTAGGGATAAGGATTCTGGCGTTTCTGATTCATGGTATGAATCACCTTTTCGCTTGATGTTACAAAACTCACCCTCCGAGGGCCTATAGCCATTCCGAAATCTTGAATCCATACCTATATTCAGCAACGCCTCCAACTAGCCTGCTCCTTCTCATGAATGGTTGCGATCGCAATTGATATTATGTCCGGTCGATTGACCATGATATAATCAGGAGGAACACTACCCCCATCAAATAAAGAATGCCAAAACGAATTACGATCGCACCTCATCTGAGTCCAGAAGAGCTACAAGCTCGTTTCCGTCAAGCTAAAACAACCACTCAGGCTCATCATTACCAGATTATTTGGCTGTTAGCCATTGGAAAAACCACCGCAGAAGTGATGGCAGTGACAGGTTATAGTCGTGGTTGGATTTATGAATTAGTCTGGGGCTACAACCATTTAGGACCTGAATCCCTTGGAGATCAACGTTGCAACAATACCGATGCTGACCCTCTGCTGAATGATGTGGAACAAGCTCAATTGTGGCAAGCCTTACAGCAGCCACCCCCCGAGGGCGGCAGGGCGGTTTCATTCTCAAATTTTAGCGCAGCTAAAATTTGAGAAGGGGACATCAGTATATTTGGCGATATCCCGTATTTTTGCGCTCGCTCACTACTAGATAATATTTAACATTAAAATTAACCGTTTGCCTTGCTGCTCAACGGTTTGGACGATCGAATGCTTTAAATTATAGTGTTCGCCAACAGGTTAAATATCAAGTTCAAGCTAAGATAAGTATCAGATTGGATAAGCTGGAACACAACCATCGTTGTCCGGCTTTTACCGATCGAAAGCCTAATAATATAGCCTTTCTCAGAAAGATGAGGTATGATGTTACTGACACTCACTCGTGAGGGTCAAACAGAGAAGATAAGATCAAATGAACTATAATTACATGGTTCAGTAAAGCCACGC
>JACJNV010000243.1 GCA_014695175.1 Microcoleus sp. FACHB-DQ6
GTTATTCTAAATGTGAGGAAATGCTCAAGGATTCTATTAAGTTATTAATACATTACTTGAAGTTTGACGATATTCCCATTCCTGGGGCATTCATACCTTGATTCAGCAACGCCCCAATTGTGAAAAAAATTATTTTTTACCGCAGAGGCGCAGAGAACACAGAGGAATAGAGAAGAGAGGAATTCATAATTTTTGTAAGGATTGTTATATTTGAGCAAACGGCGACGAAAATAGAGTTAAAATGTGTTTGCAAGGTCTAAAACTACACATTAGCAGCAATTTGGTGTTCTGTTTATGTCTAAGCGCAAAAAGCAAGAATGGCTCAAGGAAACTCTAGAACTCAAAGAAGAGCACAATTGGAAGTCAAAGCCTGGAACTCGGATTTTTGTAGCAGGAAGAGGTGCAGTCCGCTTTGATGTCCCGGAAGATTGGCATTTTGAACCGGATACTAATTCGTTCCGGTTTACGGATAAAAAGCCGCCGGATGATGATTGTCGTTTGGAGGTTTCGTTTAATTTGCTACCACCTGGTAACTGGGCAGATTTTCCGCTGGTGCCGCTATTACAGAAGGTGGTTGAAGATGATACGCGAAATCCGATCGCTTTTGGGGAAATTATCCAATTGAAGCGGCAAACTGCCCGCATTGTTTGGACTGAATTTAAGTTTATCGACCCTCCAGAACAGCGGGAAGCTTTTTCGCGAATCTGTATTGGATTGGGTTCTAATGTTCAGTGTTTGATTACTTTTGATTACTGGGTTGACGATGCAGAGCGTTTGACTCCTGTCTGGGATACGGTGATGGATTCGTTAGTTCTGGGTTTGTTTATTAGCGACCCTCGAACGGGGTTCGCACGTCCAGACTAGACTGATTTTATGGGAAACTTTCAACAACTAATTTTGCTAAGTGTTGAATTGGCAAGCCACCAGTCAGTAAATTTAGAACCTACTTTAAACTTTACAACCGCTTTGCCATGTAAATATCTGGCTTGCCAATTCCGTTCGCGTCGGGCATCACTCCCACGATCGCAAAACCCATTTTTTGATAAAATTCGTAGGGATGACCGCGCAAATTTCTAATTTTGGCGATGTGTTCCCAAACGTTAGGATAAAGATTGATGCCTGAAAGAGTGGTTTGATTGTCTTCGTCGTCGGTACCCACCCAAAGCACGATCCCTCCCCGGTTTTTAGCTTCTGCTGCTAAATCAGCTACGAGCGATCGACCAATTCCTTGTCCGCGAAATTCTGTTCTCACTACCAGCGGGTGCAGTTCCCAAACATTACCGTCATACTGTTTAATCCCGCCAATCCATCCCAAAACTTGATTGCTGTCGCCGACAGCAATTCGACTGATGCGATCGGCTCCCAAAGATTCTTGCACTTCTTGCAAAGCAGAATTTAGATCGGGCCAAGCATCGGGCCAATGCTCTTTAAAACCTTCAACTATTAATCTAGCTACCTCTTGAATTTTTGGCTCGTCGCCAGCACGCAAATCTGTAATTTGTACGTTCATGAATTTACATACTAAATCAAGGATTACGGACTATAGCCTTTCTCAGTAAGATGA
>JACJNV010000244.1 GCA_014695175.1 Microcoleus sp. FACHB-DQ6
AGAATAGACGCACGATTGGGCATACTAGAGAGAGATATTTTGGTTGGTAAGGCAATTATCTATGCAGAGCTTGCCTTACAGATTTTTTTTTGCTCACTTTTTCAGTGCCATTGGACTATACTGGTCAAGCTACGTTAGAATGAGAAACTTATGCCTTGGTTGGGTAAATGGAGCGGTGTAACTGAAAGTGGACTTTTATGGAGCGTTTTTCAAGGAAATGCTCACTCAGTTCTTTTGGAGCTGCCAAGTAATCATTTCAATTGCGTAATTACATCCCCTCCATATTACTGGCTACGGGACTATGGAGTTGAAGAACAAATCGGTCAAGAGAAAACAGTTGAGGGTTATGTCCATGCAATCGCTTCTGTTATGGGCGAAGTGAAAAGGGTATTGAAAGATGATGGTGTACTCTTTTTAAATTTAGGAGACACTTACTACTCGGGAAAAGGGAAATCTCATGGTAAAGATCTCAAGAGTAGTAAACGCCGATTTGGTTTAAGAGAAGTAGATAAAAGTGGTGGCTTAGGAATTGGATTAAAGCCTAAGAGCATTATTGGTATTCCTTGGCGAGTTGCTATTGAAATGACATTGCGAGGTTGGGTTTTACGTAGTCCAATAATTTGGCATAGAGAACACAGCCTTCCTGAATCTGTTAAAGATAGACCTCGACGTAGCTATGAGTACGTTTTTATGTTTACTAAAAACCGACGCTACTACTTTGATAGGTCAACCCTTGAAACAGAGGATGTTGAAGATATGTGGACTATTGCTGCACGGCCCAAACCAACTAATGGTATTGATACTGCACCATTCCCTGATGAGCTAGTCCAGAGATGCCTAGATATTGGATGTCCAAAGGATGGAATTGTTCTCGATCCATTTGCTGGAGGTGGAACTACTCTTAGAGTGGCATTACAGTCAGGAATATCTGCAACTGGAATAGACTTAAATCCTGATTTTTGCAACTACATAGTTAGTAATTTAAGTATTATTTGAGGACTTTATGTTTCTTAAAACTGAGCAAATAAGAGAATCTATGGAGCCTCTAAAGTCTCTTCACCCCTTCTATGGGATCACATTTTTAGTTTTTAAAAAAGCACCTTTGCCTATTGGTGATACAATTCAGTATCCTATAAATGCAAAAGAGACAGAATTTCTTGAAACGCATTTTAAGCCAGAGCAAGGTTCTCAATATTTCTATCAGGTTTTCAAAACATCTAAAAGTAAACGATGGCTCTCACCAAAATATGCTAGTTCAGGTTCGCAAAGTACAAGAACAAGAGGCGACTTAGCTAGGGCTTTTATCCATCACAAAAATACTGATATATGGGGATGGCAAGAAAACTATATTGATATACTACGTGACCATTTAAACGGAACAAGACTAACTTCAATTCCGACCTTTCATGTAGCGGTTTGGTTGTATAGAGAACGAAATTGGGAAGCTGATACAACTGCTCAGGGCATAGTTGCAACTTTCTTGAAGGAGTTTTCTATCTCGCATGAGGAGGAACGCCTTTTCGATTTTTCGACTCCACAAAGTAATGTGCTAGATGAGCTATTTCAGGATGAGAAAATATCTTTAAGAGATTTACAGTCAGTTATCGGTAAAGCCCCCGACTCAACTCCAGAAGAAGGGGGAACCCTGCGTCTTTTAGAAATTCAAGGAGTAGGACCAGCAAAGAATATAGTTTTTCAGCCAGGAGAAAGGCTTACTTTAATTACTGGAGATAACGGGCTAGGAAAAACTTTCCTACTTGATTGTGCTTGGTGGGCTTTAACTGGAAAGTGGGCGGCTTTGCAAGCATATCCAATGACAAATACCAGGAAAAATGAACCTACCATAGGATTTCAAATCTCAGGAGATTCTGATTCCGAAAAAATAAAAGTATCTTATGATTGGCAAACTCAAAGTTGGAAACCACCTAAAAAACGACCTACCATTCCTGGTTTATTGGTTTACGCAAAAGTGGATGGATCTTTTGCAGTTTGGGATCCTGCTAAAGAATATCTTGCTACTCAAGAACTAGGAGAAAGCGATCTAACTCCACGCCCGTTTGTTTTTACAAGAGATGAAGTCTGGAATGGACGCGACATAGAAGTTGGGGGTCGAAGAACTACCTTTATTAATGGGTTACTTCAAGATTGGATTCAATGGCAAAGTAGACCAGACAGTTCTCCTTTCGGCACGTTAGAGAAAGTAATTGAACGCTTGTCCCCCCCTTCCCAAAGCGATTTAGGAATTTTAAGACCAGGTGAGCCTGTTAGGATTCCGTATGATGTTAGACCTATGCCAACAATTGAGCATTCCTATGGGAGAGTTCCAATAGTATATACTTCCGCAGGAGTCCGTCGTGTTATAACCCTTGCTTACCTAATTGTTTGGGCATGGGAAGAACATAAAATTCAGTCAGAGCTGATTCGCAAAAAACCTCAAAAAAGGATGGTTATCTTAATTGATGAGTTAGAAGCTCATCTGCATCCACAATGGCAAAGAGTAATTCTATCTGCACTGTTAGATGTTAGGGAAGATTTAGCAAGTGACCTGCAAGTACAACTAATGGTTGCTACGCACTCTCCTATGATCATGGCATCTGTGGAGTCGAAATTTGATGAGAAGTTTGATAAATTATTTCTCTTATATCTTGCAAAAAATGACTTACTTAGCAATGAAATTGAGTTGAGCCAATTACCATTCATTCGACGAGGACGTATTGATTCATGGCTTACATCAGATGTGTTTGGTTTAGGGCAACCCCGTTCCATTGAAGGAGAGCAGGCTATTCAGGCAGCAAAACAACTGCAAGAAGAAGATAACCCTAGCTCAGAAGAAGTGCAAAAGGTTTCAGATGCACTGAGAAAATACTTAGCCGAAGACGATGAGTTCTGGTCTCGGTGGCTATTCTTTGCGAGACAACATGGAGCGTCTTTGTGATTCCCATTAAACAGCAACCCGAACCAACAGATTTTGAGAGGAAAGTCAGATCGAAGGGAATAGCCTTTTTACAAACTGTTCCTCGACCGAAGATTTGGGATAACCGTGAATATTGGCGAGAATCCTTGAGAGACCTGTATGGAGCCTTTAACCAAGTCTGCGCTTACTCTGCCCAATGGATTCCCTGGATTGAAGGCAGCCCAACTGTCGATCATTTTATTGCCAAATCTGTAAAACCAGAACTGGCATATGAGTGGAGCAATTTCCGCTTATCTTGTTTGAAGATGAATGCTCGAAAAAGAGATTTTCAGGATGTTTTAGATCCATTTCAAATAGCTCCTGGGTGGTTTATATTAGATTTTCCTTCTTTGCTTATTAAAGCCAATCCAGATTTGGACGAACGAGTCAAAAATCAAGTAAGAAGTACCATTAAACGATTAAAACTAAATGATGACGATGATTGTGTGAAACATCGGCAAGATTGGCTCATGCGGTATTGTGAAGGGAAGATTAACTTTGACTTTTTGAAGGAAACAGCTCCGTTTATTGCATACGAGTTGGAGCGCCAAAATCTTGTTGAATCGATTGCTTTTATCATGTCAGTAACTTACAACAGCACAGTAAACTGAGAACAACCCCTTTCGCCCCAATTTACCTATGCCACGCTGGTTCAATACCGCAGGCCCCTGTCGCGAAGACATCCACTATCTGCTTCCTGCTACCCGTCGCCTTCCCAATCTAGAGCGATTAATTGCTCAGCAGAACTATTTCGTCATCCATGCACCCCGACAAGTCGGTAAAACCACCGCCATGCTAGCTTTAGCCAAACAACTCACCGACAGCGGACAATACACCGCCGTCATGGTTTCGGCTGAAGTCGGTGCACCCTTAAGTTCCGATGTAAATCCTTGGGTACAATCTAAAAATGGCAAAGGATCTCTTCCACAACACGGTGAAAATCGCCCTACAAAAAGATGGCTGGAAGATTACCCACGATCCCTACCAGTTACGCTATGGTGTTGCTGATGTCTACATCGATCTTGCAGCCGAAGAAGCGATCGCCGCTGAAAAAGAAGGACGTAAAATAGCTGTAGAAGTCAAAAGTTTCGCAGGTGGCTCCACCATTTCTGAATTCCACACCGCCCTCGGTCAATTCCTCAACTATCGCATTGCTATCGAAGTCTCTAGCGAACCCGAACGTATACTGTATCTGGCAGTGCCCACCGATACCTACCAAATGTTTCTCAGATTTGAACCCGCAAAAACTGTCATCGAGCGTTATGAAATCAGACTAATTATTTACAATCCAACTCGTGAGGCGATTGACCAATGGATAGACTAAACGAATACCGCAAAATTGTTTGTGACTTTCTCGAAGACTTTTCTAAAAATGACGCAAATGCTCAGTTAATCTTCGATATCGCCCGCGATCGATACCTCGTTATCCACAACGAATGGCGCGAGGAATATCGCATCTATGGGTGTGCCATGCAGCTCGATCTCATCGAAAATAAAATCTGGATTCAACACAACAGTACCGAAATCTACATCGATCGAGAACTGATTCAACGTGGCGTCTCTCATCAAGATATCATTCTTGGATTTCGCTCCCCCAGCATCCGAAAACTCCTTGCCGCCAACTCTTGCTAGAGACAAAGGTTGGGAACAGTTAGATGGATATCTCGCTAGATTGGGACAAGATTCCGGTTGGTTGGTCATTTTCGATCGCCGAGAGAATGCACCCGAACTCGAAGAACGGTTGAAAACTGAGATTCATACTACTCCAAGGGGGCGGTCGGTTACATTATTCGAGGGTGAAATCCTGGTATATTATGTACTAATAGTAGATGCGATATTAACTATCTTGAATTGTGGGAGAAAGTGCCATATTTTGGGCTTCTCTTTGCATGAATTCAATGTCCGATCGCGACCAAGTGCGGGGCACGCTGCACTGATGAGCAATTAACAGCCCCCACAGTCCTTTGTTCGTTAAAATTGGCACGACTAAATTGGCGCGAACTTTCAGGCTACGCAGAAAATCTCGGTGGCATGGGTTAATTGGTTCTACTTCAATATCTGCAATTGCTTTAACTCTGCCGGCTTCGTACAAAGCAGCGTATTCGTCGTTAAAACATTCGTCTGGCCCTGTTGAACCCAAGATTGAGAGTTCGCTCGCACTCAACATCTCGTAAGTCACTCTACCTTGCCACTGTCTGTAAAAATAGTACAGTACGGCGCGATCGCTCTGCAAAACTTCTCGAATGTCGTAGAGGGATTTTTCAACTAATACATCGCGCTTTAGACGATCTGTCAAGCGGTTAACAATGTTTTGCAGCCGATCGCCCGACATAGTATTAACTCCTTTAATTCCTAGTACACTCGCCAGATATTAATTATTAAACTGGCACCATCACAACACCTCAAATTGTTGCGCTTCGGGATTTTCGCGCACTCGAAAATGAGTAATTTCTGGCTTAACTGTTGTCTGGATGCCAGCAACATTATACTATTATTTTGACAGAGATAGCAATCTTTTTGGGAAACGGGCGATGGCGTCGGGCCCCGCAAGCTACGGATTTTTTTTGCACGAAGAAGCCTCGGCGGGACGCCTGTTCCACAAAGGAACAGAAAAGGAAGAGTTTACAAGTGCTGGGAGAATTGCTAGATATGCCTAAAGTTGGTTCCTCTTAAAGAGAGGAACTGCTAGGATATCTCGATAGCTAGAGGAAGCATCAAATATGTCTGTGCTAGAAGCTGCTTGGAAACACGAATTTATCGCTACGAACGGCATTAAACTGCACTATGTCACTCAAGGTTCTGGGCCGCTGATGCTGATGCTGCACGGATTTCCTGAATTTTGGTATTCTTGGCGGCATCAAATCCCAGAATTTGCATCAGATTATAAAGTAGTGGCTGTAGATCTCAGGGGTTACAACGACAGCGACAAACCTCACGATCAATCTGCTTACGTGATGGCAGAGTTTGTGCAAGATGTCAAAGGCATTATTCAGGGTTTGGGATACGAAAGTTGCGTCTTAGTTGGTCACGACTGGGGAGGTGCGATCGCCTGGAATTTTGCTTATGCTTATCCCCAAATGGTGGATAAATTAATTGTGATGAATCTACCACATCCGGCAAAGTTTGCTGAAGGGTTACGCACTCCCCAACAATTGCTGAGAAGTTGGTACATCTTTTTGTTTCAGTTGCCAGTTTTGCCGGAGTTGTTAATTCAGTTGGGCGACTATCAGGCAATTTCGGCTGCTTTGGAAGGTATGGCAGTTAACAAAAGCACCTTTAGCCCCTCAGATATCGAAGCTTACAAAGATGCGGCTGCCAAACGGGGCGCTCTGACTGCTACTATCAATTATTACCGCAATATTGCTCGCGGATTTCTCGATCGCCAGAATTGGAGCGTGCTGCAAGTTCCGACGCTGATGATTTGGGGAGAAAAAGATGTCGCCCTCGGCAAAGAGTTAACCTATGGAACCGCAGATTACGTGCGGGATTTTCAGATCCAGTACCTTCCCAATTGCAGCCACTGGGTACACCAAGAAGAGCCCCAGTTAGTGAATCGGTACATGAGAGATTTTTTGGCAAGCCAAGCTGTTTGAGCTGATATTTGGCACTATTTTCCGGTGGCGCAGGGTTTTCTCCCGGGAGGGCTTTTTAGTAATTTCAGTCTTGAACGCACTCTGACGCTCAGAAACCGGGTTTTTTACTGAGATTGAAGGTCTTAATTAAGTATTTTCCTAAAAAAGCCTGTTTCAAGTGAGTCCTAATTTCTCTACTCAACCTCAATGTCTCGACGCTCACCGACTGCTGATTCCCTCCGCCGTGCGCCCGCTCATTTAGCTGGGGTGAATGCGGTAGATTGCAATTACCTCCGCACGTCCCAGCGAGTCAATGCAGGTGCGATTGATGACGGGTGAAAGTGTGGGGTTGTGCTGTTTGACCAATTGCATCGCGCGATCGATGTCTGGCTGTTCCGTGAGGCGTTCTGCTCGCCCGTTCACCAACGCTGCGCCAGTCTTGGAAATCGCCGACTTCTTCCACTTGCAAGCAGACTTCTGGATTGGTGTCTATATACTTCGTTTTCATCCCGACTGTTGTGAAAATGTATATGTCCGAATCTTGGAGAGAATAGTGCATTGGCAAAACGTAGGGATGCCCTTCAAATACACAGCCGAGGTGTCCGTGTCTTACTTGCTGCAAAAGTTCTGGTATTTCTTTTGAACTCATTTCATCAAGATCTAACATTGTTATACTCCTTTAAAACTTACTCTAGAGAAATCCATCGATGTTTTAGGTTGCTTCACGAGTGGGGCTTTGGGTCGAATTTTTGCATTTTTGATGCGCCTGTTTTGTGGCTATAAACAAGTATATAATTTCCGTAAACATAACCTGGGTTAGTCTCAAATATAATCTACGATATTTTTTTTGGGAAAATTTGTAGGATTTTGGAAATAAACCCTCGGCAATTGCTGAGGGTTTATTGTTTTTATTAAATGGCGATCGTCTAATGAATTAATAAAAGCATTTTTTCCTAACGGGACTTAAACAAATTTTCAGCCCAGATAACGCCCAAACTCGCTTTATCTGCAACTTAGGCGTCCATGTTTTATTGTTACCAGCGAACAAAAGGCGATCGTCCCCTAGAATTCTCTGACACTAGATATAATCCGCGATCAAAAAACATCGCCGCATAACCGCAGCGCGCAATTTAGTGATGGTTCACGCTGCGGTTATGCGGCAAAGGCGATCGGCTTGACGCTAATGACTCGCCCTGTCTGGCGTCACTGCGGAGCCTGGTCTATAAATCCCTCAAACGCTTGAAATCTCTTAGTTTGTGGGTGTACACTGCCCTCATAGCGTATTGGTGCGATCGACCGGCTTGACCTCATCCTACAGGCTGGCGATCGGCAATAAACCTAGTTTATTCTTAATCACCTGTTAAAAGAATCAGATTTAACGATCGCAGCCTTCAATATTTCAAGGATTTGAGGGTCTTCTTCACCACCTTGACAGGGCTGGCGCTCATAACATAGAGTAGAATTTTTGCCGCATCCTAAGAGCGATCGAGTACGTCCTAGGCTTGACATTGTAAATATTTTGACTGTTGCTATAAGTTTGAGTTAAACGGATATTTTTATTTATGAAGTATAATCGATTTCAAGAATTAGATATGATGAGAGGCTTTGCTGCCTGCTGGGTAGTGGGGGTTCATTTTTGGTATTTCAATTTCTTGCCTCCTTTTTTTGGATACAGCCACTTTTTCGAGTATGCAAAAGTAGTAGGTCCAGCCTCGACGATTGCTAAGTTTTTTCCCCTCCCCTTTAAGAGTCTAGGCAATATAGTTTTTGATTTGCTGAATATATTTTTCTTGCTTGGATATCAGGGAGTTCATATTTTTTTCATTCTCAGTGGTTTTGGACTGGCTTATTCAAGAATTTTAAAACCTGATGAAAGCTGGATAAATTTTATGAGGAAAAAATTTATCCGGATCTACCCTACCTACTGGATACTTTTAGCTGTATCTTTGATAATTCCTCGGTTAAGAGCGGATTTATTTTATGGCTACTTTGATTGGTGGTCATTTTGGAGAAGTTGGATAATTCTCGATAAAGCAATACCATTTTCTTGGTTTATGTTTCCCCTAATTCAATTTTATTTGGGTTTCTTTTTGATATTTAAGTGTTTACAAAAATTTTCTCTTAAACAGTTTCTTTTAATCTCTTTTTTAATTAAAGTCACCTATACTTTTTTAGTTTTGATCTTAGGATTTAACCTGTTTAAACCAATATTGGGCGACATGATTTATCCCGGTTATTTAGCAATTTCAAGGTTATTTGAGTTTTGTTTAGGAATGGCAATGGCAAAAGTTTATGCAAGTAATCCTACTCTATTAATTAATTACCTAACTAAGCCAGTCACAATAGCCCTAGCAATAATTTTTGAAATATTGGGTATTATGGGTTCCTTCACATTTTCCAATGAAATAAAATTTTTCGGCGTGATTTTACCTGTGGGACTGTCTTTTTATGATGCTTTCATTGGATTTGGCATATTTGTAATTATTTTTAATTTGTGTAGACTTTTAATAAAAATTTCTGACTTAACAACGAGATTTTTAACATGTATTTCTAATATTTCCTATGAACTATATTTAACGCAATTTATAGGGTTAATTGTTATACCGAAATATTTTACTGTGGTTGTGCGAGGTGAACCTTCACTTTTGACGGCGAGTCGTGCTATTTTACTTTATGTATTAATTATTGAAATTTGTATAGTTAATGCTTTTTTATTACAACAGCTAACAAACTCGATCGCCCGTCGAGTTAGATTAGCGATGGGTTTCTTTACCTCGGGCATAAAATAACCTAAATTAGTAGTTAATAATCAAGTGTTATCAAAAACTAGAATTCTGAATTTGTTTCTAGGCCTTTTAATTGCCATCAGCCTAGAGTTGTTCATCGGAACGACAACTTTTGCTCAAAACATCGAAACAATTAAAATTTCCGGTACTGCTGCGGGTGTTAGCACTCGCTACATCGGTGCAGTCGAAGGCAATATCAATTTCGACATCAAAGATTTGCAAGATTTGGGAATTAATACCTACCGCATTTACGGCGGGATGTCCCGGTGGGAACCAGAAGACGACGACGGTCAATACGGTTGGCCGTCTATTGACGAAATTAAGACAAATCCCAATATAATTAATTGGGCGCACTGGGATCAGATTATGACTAATCCGCCCCAGGGTAGCGATTATTGGTGGTCGGGAGAACCTGGTACAGTTTGGCAAGGCAATGCCAGGACGATTTTTAATACTCTAAAAGAAGCAAATATTCGCCCGGTTGTCAGCATTCGCAATGTTGATAATAGCTGGAATCCGAGTTGGGCGCTGCAACTGAATCCGCCGCGCACCGGAGAAGATTGGAACGAGTGGTGGGAACACGTTTTTGCTACGGTTTATTGGCTGAATGTTCGCAATGATTACCGCGTTGATGATTGGGAAATTCACAACGAACCGGACAATCGCGATCAGGGTTGGGGCGGGACTAGGGCTGACTATTTTGAATTGGTTAAGGTGGCAAAAGATGCGATCGACTTTGTTTATAAAACTTATTTGCCCGATCGCACTTACCGCATCCACGGCCCGAAAACCGTAGGAGGCAGCAATTGGCCGGCTAGTGCTTTGCAGGAAATACCGAATTATTTCGATACAGTCAATGTCCACAACTACGATGCAGATATTTCTAACTACACCCGCAAAGTGCGCGGCTGGATGAACGGTACTGTCCGCGCTAACTCGCAGCTTTGGGTAGGAGAATGGGGAACTTACGAGATTAGCTACGGCGATTTATCTTTAGCTTTAAATTTGATTAAGAATTTGATTCGAGGTTCCCAACCGGAGGATAATTATATTTACGGCAGTCACATATTCTGTTTGTACGACTGGGGAAAGGTGGGACTGGCGGAAGGTTTGCTAGGGGACGGGGGAAAACGGCGCGCGGGCTACTATGCTTTGCGGATGGGAATTAGGGCTTTGCAGGGCGGGAAAGCTACCTTTTTTCCTATCACTAACAGTTCGGATTTAATGGCAGTTGCAACTCTTGATGCTAGCAAGAAGGTTTACTTGTTGGTTGTCAATGACCGAGCAACATCTTACACTGTTAATGCTGATATTTCGGAGCTGATAAAAACTGGTAATGGCACGGTGCGGGAGTTCAGTTCTAAAACAATGGATGAGGTTGTTGGTAGCTTAAGGCTGAAGGGCGGCAATGCGAGTTTTGCACTGGCGGGGAACAGCGCTATTCTCATCAAGTTCGATCGCCAGAATTGAAGCTCAAATCCTCTCGGCCATAATTGGGATAAGATAGAATTAGTTATGCTCAGAATTATTTATTTTCTGCCTGTTTGGCCCTGGAACCCTGGAACCCTGGAACCCTTGAACCCTCGAACCCCTAATTGCACAGTTGCCATACCTAAGTCGTCCTGTTGTGATTCCCCTCCTGTCGCTGGTAAATTGGTAGCGTGCAGGTATCTTGCCTCAAACAGAATGCGAGCGAGAGTTCCGTTGAGGGGCAGAAAGTAGGGTGCAGTCTAGACAATCGCAGAAATTCTTGCTCGTAAACCCGCAGCAGTTAGGCTAGGCGAGGAATTACCCGCCCGCTTTCATCTGGGCCCTCTGGCAGATAGCATTGGTTCTGAAAGTCAGAAGCCGTCAATTATCAGGATATGGCACGGAATTAATTTTAAATGCCAAGATGCTGGAAGTAGCGGTGAGTTTAATCGTACAGAAACTTTGAGCGCGCTGGGAAATCTCGCGGGCAAAGCCTCTCAATCAACCTGCTGCCCGCGATCGGGTTTTTCCAACAAATATCACTTTTATGCCCCCTGATGTTTATTCCCTCCCTCAGTCAGGTCATCAACCGCAATCCCCTCACCGTCACCCCTGAGACGCCCATAGAAAAGGCGATCGAGCTGATGAGTAGCACAGGCGCCAGTTACGTCCTCGTGGTAGAACCGCGCGGGAATTTTCAACTCGGAAATCTCATGAACGGAACTTCCCGACAATCGCGGGAACAGTCGGGTTTCTACAACGGCGTACCGCGTGCGGTACACGCAGGAGGCAACGGGCTGAGTCTCAACGGCTCAAAAGCTCCCTATGCGGGCGGCCAGACAGTGCTGGGGATTTTTACAGCGCGAGATGTCGTACAGCTAAATTCGATCGGGGCTGCTTTGAGCGGATTTGCGATCGAGCAAATCATGATCCGAACCGTAACTGTAGCCCGAGAATCGGAAATTCCCGACTTTTTTGCCTTAGCAAATCTCTTGGAGAAAAATCAGATCAGCCATTTGCCCGTCGTCAGCGAGGCTGAAGAACTTGTCGGTTTAATTAGCTCTCAAAGCTTGGTGCAAATGTTGCAGGGAATTGGGGAATCGACACCAAAAGCAATTAGCAGCGCTTCGCCACCTGCGGCTTTCGCATTCCCTCCGCCACTGCCAATTCTGAATCAGAAATTAGAGCTACCCGCAAATTTAATTAAACTTTATCAAATCCCTCAAATAGCAGGCTCGCGAATAATTCACGCTCCTTCTAATTCTTCTGTTCGCTATTTGGCGCAACTGATGTTTAGACACAATGTTAGTTATGTATTAATCACTGAAACCCCCGAGCAACACTCGACGGGTGGGGCTCACAATTCCAAATTTACAAATCCCAACCTTCACAAACTGGTTGGGGTGGTAAGTTCGCGGGATATTGTGCAGTTGCAGGCGCTGGGAAGAGACTCTAACAAAATTAAAGCGGGAGCAATTTGCAGCAGTTCGCCGCCGCTGGTGCGATCGCACTCTAGCCTCGAAGCAGCCGTCGCGCTGCTGCAAAAACACTACTGCCAGTTACCTTTATTAGTCATCAACGAAACAAATCACCCGATCGGGATTATCAATCCTAAAACTATCCTTTTACAAGCCCTTGATTCAAAATCTCTGCATTCTGGCTTGATCGCTTTGCAGCGCCAGCTAGAATCTAGCAACGCTCAATACAAAAAACTCTCTGCAGAAATACAGCGGACAGCAGCAAATAGCCACGAGGTGGCTGAAATTTCTCACCACAGTTTCGTAGAGCGGCCAAATCTCCCCCCTGCAGTCAACAATCAGGGGATTTGGGACTGGAATCTCGAAACAGATGAGTTTTTTTATTCGGCGCGGTGGCAAGAAATGCTGGGCTACCAAGAAGGGGAAATCTCGAATCGCCGATCGGAATGGTGGAGTCGCATCCACCGAGATGATATTGACTCGGTAAAGGCAGCTTTAGAAGAACACTTCGCCGAAAAGACACCGGATTTTGCAGCAGAATATCGGATGTACTGTAAAGACGGCAGCACTGTCTGGGTGCTGAATCGAGGTCAAGTTTTACGCAGCGCTACCGGCAAACCGCTGCGGGTAGTAGGAACTCATACAGATATTACTCCAAACAAGCAGTTTGAAGTCAAAAACCGCGAGCACGATCGAGAACAATTCCATCTATTTGACTCTTTGAAAGCAACAGTAATTTTCCACATAGATGCGGCGGGGGTTTGGAAATTTCTCAACCGCGCTTGGACGGAGATTACGAATTTTTCGGTGTCCGAAAGTTTGGAAACTAATTTTTTAGAGTGGGTGCATTCAGAGGAGCGCGATCAATGTGCAAATTTATTGGAGTCTTTGCTGTCGGGGAAGTCGGAATTTGAACGCCGAGAACTGCGATTTAAGTCCAAGTCGGTTTCGGGTAAAAACTCCTTGGGAATTCACAGTAATTCCGGCTTTGTTTCCGTGGAACTATTTGCCCAAGTCCGCCGGAATTCCCAAGGCGAAATAGCGGGAATTTTCGGGACTTTACACGATGTCTGCAACCGCCTCGAAGGAGTTGAGGAACTGCGGGAAAGCGAGCGCGCAATTCGATCGCTCTACGAGGTAATGGTGACCTCGGAAGGCTCTTTTGACGATCGAACGATCCGGTTGCTGGCAATGGGCTGTAGTCAGTTTGGAATGGATATCGGGCTGTTGGGCAGGGTTTTGGGCGATCGCTACGAAGTGATTGCGGCTTATGTACCGGAAGATTTTCCCTTTGGATTTGCTAAAGGAGACGGTTTTGCTTTGAGCAGAACCTTTGAGCGAGAGGTTTTGCGATCGAGCGAACCTATTTCTGTCGAATCAGCCGGCACTACTCAGTGGCGCAACCACCCCGCTTACAGCGTCCGCAAGTTGGAGGCTTTTGTGGGGACGAGGGTAATAGTCCAAGGGCGAGTTTTTGGCACTTTGAGCTTTACTTCCCGCACCACTAAATCTCCTTTTAAACCGCTGAATTTTGAAATTTTAAAGTTGATGGGCAATTACATCGGCGCAGAAATTGCCCGCGAAGAGCGAGAGCGAACTTTGCAACGTCAGTACCAGCGCGTTTTACTACTCAAACAAATTACTCAAAAAGTGCGATCGACCTTAGACACTCAAGAAATTTTTCAAACTACCGCCACCCAAATCGGCCGCGTATTTGGTGTCAATCGCTGTACAATTCACACCTATCTTTCCGAACCTTATCCCCACCTTCCTTGCGTCGCGGAATACTTAGAACCCGGTCACGAATCGGCTTTAGATTTAGAACTTTCTGTCACTTATAACCCCTACACAGAAAAACTCCTCGCTGAAGATATAGCCCTGGCATCTCCCGATGTCTTTGCCGATCCTTTGCTGGAATCTTCGGGGCCGATGTGCCGCCGCATCGGATTAAAATCTATGTTGGCTGTTCGCACTTCCTATCAAGGAGAACCAAATGGAATTATTACTTTGCACCAGTGCGATGCAACTCGCCAGTGGAATCCCGACGAAATTGAACTGTTAGAAGATGTGGCCGCGCAAGTTGGAATTACCTTAGCTCAAGCACAACTTTTAGAAACCGAAGTTCAGCGACAGCGACAGTTAGCCGAGCAAAATGAAGCTTTGGATCAAGCACGACAAGCGGCGGAAGTTGCTAATAGAGCTAAGAGCGAATTTTTAGCAACTATGAGTCACGAAATCCGCACTCCTATGAATGCGGTAATCGGGATGACGGGCTTGCTGCTGGATATGGAACTAACTCCTGAACAGCGAGATTTTGTGGAGACAATTCGTACCAGCGGCGATGCTTTGCTGACTATTATTAACGATATTCTCGACTTTTCTAAGATTGAATCTGGAAAATTGGATTTGGAACGCAGCCCCTTTGAGCTGCAAAACTGTATAGAAGAATCTCTGGAATTACTGGCTCCGAAAGCCTCAGAAAAAGGTTTAGAGCTGGCTTACTTTATAGATGATTCTGTTCCGAAAAACATCTTAGGAGATGTCACGAGGCTGCGCCAAATTTTGGTAAATTTGCTAGGAAATGCAGTTAAGTTTACAGAATCTGGAGAAATTGTGGTGTGCTGTACGGCTAGGGAAATTGAAGAAGTAGCTGCTAACAGTTCGCCAGATAAAATTAATATTCTAGAGCCGCGACCGCTAGCAATTAACCAGGGAGAGTTGGCACGTAGCAGACAATACGAGATTCAATTTGCTGTCCAAGATACGGGAATTGGCATTCCGCCAGACCGGATGGATCGCCTGTTTAAAGCTTTTTCGCAGGTGGATGCTTCGACAACGCGACATTACGGCGGGACGGGTTTAGGACTGGCTATCAGCCAGCGTTTGAGCGATATGATGGGGGGTACAATGTGGGTTGTCAGCCAGGTTACTCCGGGAAGTTCTAAGTCTCAACCGGCCGTTTCTGCGATCGGACAAAGTATCGCTGGAATGTCGCCTGCAGAATTTACTCCGCCGTCAATATCCGGTTCGGGTTCGATTTTTTATTTCACGGTGACTGCTGAAGCGAATGACATCCGGGCTGAGGAAAAAAGGCCCGAATTTGCCGCTGGTAAGCACTTGTTAATTGTTGAGCATCATGCCATTAATCGGCAAGTTTTGATCCGGCAGGCAGAGTCTTGGGGAATGATACCCGTGGCTGTAACTTCGGGTGCTGAGGCTTTGGAAATCATCAAAGGAAACTCGCCGCTCGATTTAGCTATTTTGGCGATGAATCTACCCGATATGGACGGTGTGGCTTTGGCTGTGGAGATTCGGAAATTTGAGCTGAGCAATTTGTCTGGCGGCGACGGTCTAAATCCGAATGGCATCGTTAAAAACACTCGCAAAATAGCACTACCTTTGGTGCTGTTTACTTATTTAAGTAAGGCGGAAGTTTGGAAAAAACTTGAAACTACAGAAGTACATTTTTCTGCTTTTTTAACTAAGCCTTTAAAACAGTCCCAGTTTTATAATGTGTTGCTGCAAGTTTTTGGATATGTTACTGGCCGAAGCGGCAGGGGAGAAGTTTCAAATGTGGCGACTTTGACTTCGGGATTGAAGTATTTTGAAAATTCTCAAGAACAGCACCGCGTGCAGCGGACGCCTGCTGTTTTGAGGCAGGTTGGAACCAATTCTGCCGGACAGGATGCAGCTAATTCTAGTCAGATTCGGATTTTGTTGGCCGAGGACAATGTGGTGAATCAAAAAGTTGCTACGCATTTACTCGACAGGATAGGATATCGGGCTGATATTGCAGCTAATGGGTTGGAGGTTTTGGAGGCGCTGAAGCGGCAATCTTACGATGTTGTGCTGATGGATGTGCAGATGCCGAACATGGATGGGTTGGAAGCGACGCGCCGCATTTGTCAGGAATGGCCTGCTAACAAGAAGCCGAGAATTATTGCGATGACTGCTAATGCGATGCAGGGCGATCGCGAAAAGTGTCTGGAAGCAGGTATGGACGATTATATTACTAAGCCCGTGCGCCGGGAAGAGTTGGCGCTCGCCTTGAGCAAGTGTTCACCTCTGAATCGGGATGAATTGGATGCCGTTACTGAGCAAAACAATCAAGATATTTCCGATCGCATTGACAGTGATACTGCGGCATCTTCGAGCGTTCAACCGGGAGCCGATTCGCCGATTGATTTTCATATTTTGCAAAATCTCCGCGAGCTAGACGATGATGAAGACCCAGATTTTTTGGGGGAGATCATTAAGATATATTTGGAAGACGCACCGCAACATTTAGAAACTATTAAGGAGGCTATTTTTCTCGGCGATGCTGATAGTTTGAAGCTGGCTTCTCACACGCTGAAGTCGAGCAGCGCCAATTTAGGAGCGGTGTCTTTTTCTGCTGTTTGCAAGGAGTTGGAGTATATGGGTCGCGTGGCGGTTGAGTCTGGAGGGGAACAGGTTTTTGATGTGAGTACGGCGCGCGATCGCCTCTTGGAAGCCCAAGCGGAGTGGGAAAAGGTGCGGGCGGCTTTTGAGACGGAATTGGAAACCGGGAAGTTGCGATCGCAAATAGGATAATTTGTTATATCAATTCCGGTTGCACTTCTCCGGAATAGTTGACTGTTGACTGTTGACTGTTGACTGTTTGAACAATACCGATGCAACCGGAAACGATATTATTTGTTATTTGTTGGTTTTTGGTTGTTAGTTGTCAGTTTCAATAACCAATGCCCCATGCCCAATGCCCATATTTAACTTTCACCTAAATATGCTTTGCGAACAGTTTCATTTGACTGCAAATCGCTAGCACTACCGGCGACTACAACCTGACCGGTTTGGATGACATAGCCGCGGTGGGCTACACTTAAAGCCATGCGGGCGTTTTGTTCCACCAGTAAAATAGTTGTTCCTTCAGCATTAATATCGCGGACGATCGCAAAAATTTGACTGACTAACATCGGAGCCAATCCCATACTCGGCTCGTCCAATAATAACAAGCGGGGGCGCGACATCAAAGCCCGGGCGATCGCCAACATTTGCTGTTCGCCGCCGCTGAGAGTTCCCCCTTTTTGACTAATTCTTTCTCGCAAACGAGGAAATAAATTTAATGCTTTTTCCATATCGGACTTGATACCGAGAGTATCGTTGCGGAGATAAGCACCCATTTCTAGGTTTTCTTGCACCGTCATTCGCGGAAAAATCAACCGTCCTTCGGGACTTTGAGAAATCCCCAAACGGACGATCGCCTCTGTAGATAGTGCTTCTAAAGGCTTTCCCTCAAATAATACAGTGCCTTGGCGCGGGCGCAGCAGTCCTTGAATCGTGCGGAGAGTGGTCGTTTTCCCCGCCCCGTTGCTGCCGATTAATGTCACAACTTCTCCCTGCGAGACTGTTAGCGATACTCCTTTGAGAGCGTGGATATTTCCGTAGTAGGTGTGAATGTCTTTAATTTCCAACATAATTACTCTTTCTGCTTTGTGCCTTATTATATTATCCCGACTTATTATAAAATTTTATTGCATTTATTTAAAATCAAGCTTTTTTAGAGTAAGCAGTAATTTTACTTATATCAACACCAGCCCTAGCTCCCCTACAATGTATTTTTAGTAGCTGTGGCGACCAACTTTACATAAGTTTTACTTAAAAACAAGATTTCTTGACAGTAGCTTTACAAAAATCTCTAAGTAAATAGCTAGTATTAATACGTAAGCGAAACCAACCGCTACAAGTTACCAATAACAGCACTTTAAAGTTTTTCAAATTTAAGGAGATTTACCATGAAATTCCATCACAGTAGCGGAGCGATCGCATTTTTATTAGCAACTCCTTTAGTAACCGGCTTGACTGTAGGCATTGCCCCCAGTAGTGCTGCAATAATCGCAGGTTCTGCAGCAGCAGTAACCCTTGACAACTTCAGTCACAGACCGAATGAGATAGGTACAGTTACTAACACTTACACTGAGACCATAGCTAACACAGGTTCAGTTATTAGCCAAGCGAACGCTGATGCAGTTTTTATATCTAACTGTCACCAATTGCTGGCAGCAAATCTCTCGCAAAGTGGAGTCATAGGCAGCGGGAATAACTATTTTGGTTTAGCCCAAAGTCAAGCAGCAGTGATCGGTGACTTCTCTATTAAGGCAAAAGAAACTTTTTCCTTCACTGTTCAGACTATTTTACATCTTTTAACATCTGTTAGTAATCCCCAATCAGAACGAGCTAGCGCCACAGGTAGTATATCTTTTGCATTAATTGACACTGTTTCTAACCTTCTTTTAGACTCATTTCAATTTGGGATCGGTTTGCACTCTTTTAAAGCCCCGGAATTAAGTTTGTCATACAACCTCGCTGGAAACTTTAATCCAACACAAATTAATTTTGCTTTTCTCGCTCAAGGTAATACAACAAGCCTGAGCTTGTATACTTCCGGAGTGTATTCGCGGACTTTTGACAGCACTACTAATTTAAGATTAGTAGAAGTTAAGAACAATATGGCAGTGGCACAAGCGCAACCACTTCCCCAAGCACAACCAGTTCCAGAACCTACTACTATATTAGGCACTGCTATGTTTTTCGGTTTCCTGACCAAGAGGAGAAAACTTAAGAATCAATTGTCTGAAGTTAAATCAAAAGTTTAGGCATGACGCCAAACATCTAAGTAGGTCAACTATAGCTGTTAGATACCAGACTTCTTTAATAAGAAGTCTGGTATCTAGTTATTCTGTATTATCCATTGCCATCTTCTTCTTTTCCCAAATATGCCTCAATCACGCGAGGATCGGCGCGAACTTGATCCGGAGTTCCCTCAGCAATTTTAGTACCGTACTCCATAACACTAACGCGATCGCTAATTCCCATCACCACTTTCATATCGTGTTCAATCAGCAAAATACTCAAATTCAACTCATCGCGAATCCGGTAAATAAAGCGAGTTAAATCAGCCGTTTCGTTCGGGTTCATCCCCGCCGTCGGTTCGTCCAAAAGCAGCACTTTCGGATCGGAAGCCAAAGCCCTGGCAATTTCCAATCTCCGCTGGTCGCCGTAGGAAAGGTTTTTTGCCAACTCCGGCGCTTTCTTCACGCCTAAACCGACAAAATCCAGCATACTCAAGGCTTTTTTCTTAGCTTCCCGTTCCTCCACCATCACCGCCGGAGGGCGAAGGATTGCACCCAACAAACCTGTTTTTAATCGGCAGTGTCTACCTACTAAAACATTATCCAGCACAGTCATGTTGTTAAACAAGCGGATATTTTGGAAGGTTCTAGCAATGCCGAAAGTTGTCAGGCGATCGGGCGGTAAACCCGTGATATTTTTATTTTCTAGTACCAACTGTCCCCCACTCGGTTTATAGATCCCGGTCAGCATATTAAAAAAAGTAGTTTTGCCCGCACCGTTGGGGCCGATCAAACTGGCGATCGATCCTTTTTCCAAGGTTAAACTCACCTGGTTGACCGCAGTCAAACCGCCGAACCGCATTGTAAGTTGCTGTGCTTCTAATAATGACATTGGGGTTGTGTTTCCTAATATTAGTTAAGTTGTTATATATCGGATTCTATATAATACCAAATCCGCTCTGTTAAAGTGCGTCAGCTTGGCTGTGGTGGGATGCTGGTTACGACACCGAAAGATTTGGGCATCGGAATGCGTTAGAGAAAGTCTTGGGCTAAGCTTCATGACTGCGTTTCGGTTTAAGGTTTCCCCTTGAGTTTAAGGACAAAAAGGGTGGAAAATTAAATTACACTGCTAGTTTTTCATGGGGATGGGCTACTCTAGTAAGAGGGTATGTAGAGGCCGGAACTATGATAAAGCTTGGTTTGCTGGTGCGATCGCGAAGCGTCTCCGCAGAAAAATCGCCAAACAACGACTTAGGAATCGGAAAAGTTACCGCTCTATCCTACTCTACAGCAACAGTTGAATATTTCTGCTCAATTGGGCAACGCCTTGAAAAAACCTTACCCTTAACTTCGCTTTATAGAGTTCAACTCCCGCCTCAGACACGATGCTACATCCAGCCAGAAAGCCAGGATACATGGATAATTGGCCGAATTTTTGACTGGGACGAAGACAAAGGTCAGTATCGAATCGATCTACCCGATAAAAAGATAGCATTAGTTGCTGAACAGGAAATTTACGTTCGTTGCAACCTACCCATCGATGACCCCATCGAAACTCTAGCGATGAAAGGTCAAGAAACCCCCTACTTTCACGATCGACGTTTAGCTTTTGTCCAGTGTCTCATCGAACAACGCGCTGTCAGTCGCGGGATGACAGGGCTGATTTCTGCCAATATTGACCTTTATCCTCATCAAGTTGAAGTTGTCCGCCGCGTACTCGAAGACCCCATTCAACGTTACCTCTTAGCTGATGAAGTTGGACTGGGAAAGACGATCGAAGCAGGTGCTATTCTTCGCCAGTATCTCCTCGATGAACCGCAGGGACGTGCAGTGGTGCTTGTACCGCAATACCTGCGGGAACAGTGGCTTCAAGAATTAGAACATAAATTCTATGTCTCTGACTTGGACAATCGTGTCCAGGTACTTGCAGTAGAGGATGTCGATCGAGTCAGCCCGAATGCCGATTTGGGCTTCCTGATTTTAGATGAAGCACATCATATTGCAGCGATGGCGACCTCTTCAGATTCGATAAAGCGCAGGCGTTTCCAGACTTGCAAACACCTCGCTCATAAAAGCGATCGCCTACTTCTATTATCTGCAACTCCAGTTCTCAATAACGAGCAAGATTTCCTGGCCATGCTGCACTTGCTCGATCCAATAACCTATCAACTTAACGATTTGGAAGGTTTTCGTGCGAGGGTACAAAACCGACAACAAATTGGTCGAGTTTTACTTTCATTTAAGGAGGGAGCAAATCCTTTTGTTCTTAAAACTAACCTCAACCAACTGCGAAACCTTTTTGCTGAAGATAAGTATCTGCTAAATCTGGTAGAGGAATTACAAAATTGTTTGCTTTCTAAAGAAACACTCCCGGCCGATCGAGATCGAATTGTGCGATCGATTCGCACCCACATCAGCGACACCTATCGGTTACACCGTCGAATGCTGCGGAACCGCCGCGCTTCCGTAGAAGATGTAATTTTCGATCGCAATATCATACCAAAAGTAGAGTATGAATTAGATGAGCGATCGCCCCAACTTCACGAACTCATCGACGAATGGCGCACAATTGCCCCCAAAGAACAACAATATCAGCACATTTTCCTGCTTTTATTCCGTGCTGCTGGTACTTGGCTGGGAATCTTACAACAGATAGTTGCAGTCCGTTTAAGTTGTATCTCCCATCCTGACATCATTCGGGAGTTTGGGATTGATAGCGCCAGAATTTTGACGGAAACCCCTAAATTTTCAGGAGAAGCAGAAATTCTGCAATCTTTGCAGCGAATTATTCAAGAACCTTCGGAAGAAGGCGATCGCATCGCATTACTCAAGAAAGTTCTACTTTGTCATCTGTCAGAATGTTTGAAACTTCAATCTTATCGCAGCAACCTTGATAGATGGCTGGAACAGGTGCAGCAGCGAATTCGCCGCCCGATACCGGGAGATACCCTACCAAAAGTTATTATTTTCACCAGTTTTATTCAAACCGGCGCTGAGATTGTCCGGTGCTTATCAGGTACTTTCGGTAGCGGAACTGTAGCTAGCCATCAATTAGGGATGAAACGCTCTGATGTTGAAAAAAACCTCGATGGCTTTAAAAATGACCCCAATTGTTTTATCCTAGTGTGCGATTCCTCTGGTGAAGAAGGCCGCAACTTCCAATTTGTGAACTGGATGATTAATTTCGATCTTCCCTGGTCGCCAAATCGTTTAGAACAAAGGATTGGCAGGATCGATCGCATTGGTCGCCCTTTAAATGTTCAATTTACAGTATTCGCAGGCTCAGACTTAGAGGATAGCCCTCACAGTGCTTGGTATGAATTATTAAAAGATGGTTTCGGCATTTTTAATCAATCAATTGCCAGCCTTCAGTTTTATGTAGATGAAAAACTGCCGGAACTGGAAACAGTGCTGTTTCAATCTGGTGCTAGCGGACTATTAGAAAAAATCGAGTCAATCCGGGAAGGAATCGCGGGGGAACAAGTGAAAATTAGCGAACAAAATGCTTTAGATGAAATTGATGCTCAGGATGAAAATGCTACCGAATATTTTCAAGCTTTAGATGATTGTGACGCTCGCCATCAGGAAATCAAACGAGCAACTGAAGACTGGATTTGTCAAGCGCTACGATTCAAGGCAATTGACGATCTGAATTTAGCAAAAGTGCAGCATTATCAACATACTGCGCGCACTTTAATTCCCATTCACGATCTAAGAACTCACTTTGCTGATTGTGGAAAACTATCTGGTACTTATAACCGGAGAATATCAACTCAACATCCCGGTGTCAATCTCTACCGTATTGGGGAAGGATTTGTGGAAGCGCTAGCATCTTACATTCATTGGGATGACCGAGGTCAAGCATTTGCTCTATGGCGATGCGATCGCTCTTGGGATGCTGGGGAAGGGATGGAATGGTTCGGTTTTCGCTTTAATTATGTAGTCGAGGCTGATTTGGAATTAGCCCAGCAAGTTTCAACAGATTTTGAGCTGGAGCGAAGTAGATTTGCATCTGTGAAACGGCGCGCTGATGCGTTATTTCCTCCGATCGTAGAGACAATTTTTATTGATGCTCGCTACGAACCAATGAGCATTGTTGAAGATGAAGCTGTTTTGAAGATTCTGCAAGGTTCGTACAAGGGTAAAAGTTCTCATCCCTGCCGAGATTATAATTTAGCAAAAAGTCGATTATCG
This sequence comes from Microcoleus sp. FACHB-DQ6, assembly GCA_014695175.1. Classification (GTDB taxonomy): domain Bacteria; phylum Cyanobacteriota; class Cyanobacteriia; order Cyanobacteriales; family Microcoleaceae; genus Microcoleus. The sequence continues at coordinate 23,062 of JACJNV010000244.1, forward strand.
GTTCTCAATGAGTTTGTTGATGAGAGTAAGTGGCCTGATTTGTGCAGTCAGGCGCGTGAGACCTCGGAAATACTGTTGCGCGATCGCACTTTTTTCATCTCGCTCTGCGAACAGCGCGCCCGAATCGCCGACCAGAAACTAGGAAATAGACTAGACCAACTGCGGCTGCGCCTCAACCGAATGGCTGAAAGCGAACAAACTTCGCACTCTTTACTAGCAAAAGAAGTCAACATAGAAACTGCGTTAAGTCAAGCTATTTTAGAAGGAATTCGCCATCCGCGAATCAAGCTTGATTCTGTAGGATTCATTGTAGTTTCTGGGCGACCTCCGGTTGAATCTCAGGAAGGGGGAGATGAGTGATGGCTGATTCTTTTCAAAAGCTCAGAGAAATTCTCCAAACAGATAAGATTCCTGGCGATACAAGTCAATTTTCAGAAGTCGGTTACAGGCGCTTGCTGGAAACTTTGGATGCTGCGGGAACTTCTTATGCGCCGGGAATGGGAGATATTGCGGCTCTGATCCGTCAGGTTCTGCGGCGGGAATACGAGCAAAAGGGCGGGATACCCCCAACTTTGAAAGTACCTCGGACTTCTCTTTTTCCCGATCGCGAAATGTGGCAACAAAGCGGTATCGATATTTTGATCGAAGGTGCGGATTACTATCTGATTAGCGCTCACCCTTGGCAGCCTGATTGGCTAGATTTTTCCGCACAATATCCCCCAGATAAACCCGTATTTGATGAGAAAAAACGCCGCAATTACGAGCCAGTAGAGGGAGATCCGTTTCTGGAATTGGTGGATAGGAAAAATTACCGGAGTGTGGGACAGCGCGAGGCAATTCGTGCTGTTTTAACGGCTCCTGACAATTCGACACTAGCGATTAATCTGCCTACTGGATCGGGGAAAAGTCTTTGCGCTCAACTGCCGGCGCTGGTGCGATCGCAAAATGCTGGTGTAACAGTTGTTGTAGTACCAACTACAGCACTAGCCCTTGACCAAGAACGAGCTTTAAAACCTTTTGTGAACCATGCCACTGCCTATAATGGCGACGAGTTTGGGCAAGAACAAGAGAGACGACAGGAAATTCGCGATCGCATTCGCAAGGGCACCCAGCGAATCGTTTTCACCTCACCCGAAAGCTTGATGAATTCTCTCGCACCTGCTCTTTACGAAGCAGCAAAATCAGAAATGCTGCGGTATTTCGTAATAGATGAAGCGCATATCGTCGAGCAGTGGGGCGATAAATTTCGCACAAAATTTCAAGAACTTCCAGGCTTGCGAAGAGATTTGTTGCGCTTAACTTCTTTTACAACTTTATTGCTGACAGCCACCTTAACAGAATCCTGTTTAGATACCCTAGAAACTTTATTTGGGCAACCCGGCCCTTTTCAAGTAATATCTGCCGTACAGTTGCGGCCGGAACCGTCTTACTGGTTTGCTTGGTGTCAAAGTGAAGAAGTCAGGAAACAGCGATTAATTGAAGCAGTTTATCATCTTCCCCGCCCTCTGATTGTTTACGCCACAACGCGCCAAGATGTGAATCGATGGAAACAGGAGTTATTGTTTGCTGGATTCAAACGGTGTGCGATGATGACCGGGGAATCCAGTTCAGAAGAACGCTCTCAACTGATTGAAGACTTGCGCGAGAGACGAGTTGATATAGTTGTTGCTACTTCTGCTTTCGGCTTGGGTGTGGATCAGTCAGATATTCGAGCCGTGCTTCATGTCTGCATCCCCGAAACTATCGATCGCTTTTATCAAGAAGTGGGTCGAGGAGGTCGAGACGGCAAAGCAGCAATCTCGCTCACCTTACATACCAATGAAGACTTAGAGATTGCCAAATCGCTTAATGACAAATCTGCCATAACGATCGATCGGGGTTTTCAGCGGTGGAAAAGTATGTTTTTGAGGAAAGAAATTCTTCCCGATGGGCGGTTTCGCGTTCCCGTCAATATTCCTCCATCCTTACAACCAGGAGACATTGACATGAACAGCCAACAGAATCAGGCTTGGAACATCCGCACTTTAACGCTGATGAGTCGATCGGGTTTAATCGATTTTGATGCCGATGAACCGCCGCGAAGAAGAAATTTTAAATCGGAAGCAGCTTATAACGAAGCTTGGGAACTGCACAGAGAGTCCCGGTTCATCCGCATCCGAGATGAATCGCATCTGAATCGTCAAACTTGGGAACATAAAGTAGAGCCAATTCGCCAGCAGCGCCAAAACTGGAGCTATAAAAACCTGCAATTAATGCGCGAGGTTTTGCGGCCGAAACGCTGTATTTCCGAAATCTTTGCGGAAGCTTACACTATTCCTGCCCGTGTAGTGCCAGAACCGAGAAAACTGGTCAGAGTTTCTCCCGCTTGCGGTGGATGTCCTGTTTGCAGAAAAAACAGGGAACCAGAGTTTTCGGGAATTATGCCTGCGCCATTACCTGTATGGCAAAAACCGAATTTTTTTGTAGGTGAAGAACTAAAACGATTGCTAGGAGGAAATAAATTAATGCTAGTTTTCTATGAGTCTCTTGAAGCTCAAAGCTGGCAACTCAAAAGCCCTAAACTTTTTAACTGGTTAATCGAGCAGGGAATTAATAATCTGGTGGTTTCTGATGACTTTCAGAGTATATTGATTGAAGAAACAAATCGGATAGCCGATGCTTGTATATTTTTGTTTCAAAAATACGAGCCTCTGCTGATGCCGCGCATTCCCACCCTGATATTTCATCCGCCCGGAAAGGCTATCCCTCACAACTATCTGTCACTCAACAGAACTTCTCAAGCTCCGCTGATTATCGTGCTTCCTGTCGATACACCCGATCCGAGCCGCGATGACCGCAAGCTGATTGATATTTTTCCTGGGAAACTTTTTATGTTTGACCACTTTTGCAGGGAGGTTAATTTATGAGCGTCTTAAAAACTGCTTTGGCTACTCCTAGCAGAATGCGAGGAATATTTAGATATTTACTTGAAGCACCCAAACAGCGCGAAAACAAGGAAAAACTCACTCGGCTGATTTCTCCACATGAATTGTCAGAAGGGAGAAACAAAAGTGCCGAACATCCGATGTTTGATGCTGCACTGCGAGAAAGCATAAAATGTCGCTTATTAATCGCAGACAATGATGATATTGCTATAAATTTTGAGCTTCCCGAAGCATCTCGACATCCTAAAATGGGTGATAAATTGTTACCCGATACGCTGGTACAGCTATTGTTTGCTTCTGATAACGAAGATGAAGAAGATTTAGGTCGGTTAATAGCATGGTATTTAGCACAGGATATTTATGATGCTCCCGGTACATGGCAAGAAGTAGAACAGCGTGTCGCAGAGCAGGGAGTTGCTGAGTCTTTAGATTTGAAAATATCCAGCAATAGTTTGTTTGGTCAAGTCGAGGACTGGATGTGTTATTTAGGGTTTGCTTGGGGTCATGCTTCAAATTCCAACAAAAAACTTGTTGTGGCTGAGCCAACTGCTTATCTCAGAAGAAATTTAAATAATTTATTTCAAGGACAAGCAAAAGCTAAACTTTCAATCCGAGATTTTCTCGATCGCCTAGCTAAAAAATGTCCTCTGTTTGAAACGGGAAAATTTCGAGAACAGGTAGAAGAAAAGATTGGTTCTCGGTTACCAAATCACTTATCAACTAGCACGGCTTTTGCTTTATTTCGCCTTCAGGATGATGGTTGCATCAAGCTTGTAAAAGAGTCTGATGCCGATTTATTCATCTTTACCGGGGTCGGAAATGAAGAAGGATTTTCTCATATTATTTGGACGGAAGTAGAACTATGACATTTACAAAATTTGTTTGCTGGGATGTCGATCGCGTTCGCCGCGTAATGGGTGTGGAGGCTACCCAAACTCCACATAGTATATTTCTGGCAACTCACCATCCGATCGCCATGTACCGCCAGGAACTTATCGATGCACCGTCGCGCGTTACCTACAGTGAGGAACAATTTCTGAAAGACTTTCTCGCTGAACAAGATTTCGCTTTCGTGCCAGTTTTAGGAAGTTCCGGGACGGGAAAATCTCACCTGATTCGCTGGCTAGCTGCGAATATTGAATCGACCCAAAAGCGCCGAGTTTTGCTCATACCCAAAATTGGAACGAATCTCAAAGATATTCTCAGTTTAATATTAGAAGGGATGGCAGGAGCAACTTTTGATGAATACCGGCAGCGTTTAAATCGAGCTACTAGCAGCTTGACAGAAGCGCAAGCGCGGGAACAACTTCTGAATCAGCTTGCTGCTGCGGTTGGCCCAAACGGTCGGGGCGATCGCACTAAACTTTCTGATGTGGAAGATTACCTCGTCGGTGCTGTTGACTCTCTACTCTACGATCCATTTTTCCGAAAACACTGGCTAAAGGATGGGGGTATTATCCATCAATTAGTTATCCACATTCTCGGACAGCGAGATACAGTAGAAATTGTGGAAGAACGGCGGCATTTTTCGCTCGGTGACTTGCCTCTTAATGTTTTAAACTTGGGAAAAGCTGGCAAGCAAGCACAGGATTTTTATAGCTTCCTCATCGGCGATGAGGATACTCAAAAGGCAACTGTAGATTGGTTGAACCGGCATTTAGATGAAGCCATAGCTCAGGTTTTGAGTCTGGGGCGCGAAGATTTACAAAGATTAATGCGGGAAGTTCGCGAAACTTTAGCAGAACAAGGAATAGAGTTAGTTTTGCTGATTGAAGATTTTGCTAAATTGCAAGGCATCGATCGCGAAGTTTTAGAAGCTGTTTTAGCGCGACCTCAACAAGCGGAATCCAAACCTTTGTGCGCGATCCGAACGGCGCTAGCTTGTACTACGGGTTATTTTGATAGTCTGAGGTTAGATACTGTAAAACAGCGGATTACTTTTAGCGTTAATCTTGACCTTGGCACAGTTGGCGAACAATCTTTAGTGAATTATGCAGATATCAAACAATTTGTGGGTCGATATCTCAACGCGGTGCGTTTGGAGGATAAAACAATTCAAAATTGGTGGGCTGACTCTCGCAATCACGAAGGTGCGGAGCGAGAATCTCTACCTAGTGCTTGCAATGAATGCGAACATAAATTAGCTTGTCATGCGGGTTTTGCAGAAGCAGACGGTTTTGGTTTGTATCCTTTCACTCCGGAAGCATTAGAACAAATGCTTTCTAGAGTCAATCCCGGCAATTTTAACCCTCGGATTTTGATTAAAGATGTTCTTAAGTGGACGCTAGAAAATTCTGCTGCTGATATCGAGGGCGGAGAGTTTCCTACTATTTCTGTGCGAGAACACTTTGGTAAGATGCGGCTGAGTGCAATGGTTCAGGGAGATATTCAAGCGCAAGATCCAGAAAATGGCGATCGCCGCCAGATTCTCCTAGATTTGTGGACGGATAGTAACGATATTTGCGATTTGCCCCCAGAAGTTCACTCTGCATTTGATATTCCGGCGCTGGGCGTGAAGGTTCAGCCTACAAAAAAATCATCATCTATTTCGCGTGTTCAAGAGTCTAGGTCTTCTGTTAGTAATTATCAAGTTGAGTCACAATCTCAAACTAAAAAAAATCTGACGGCAGCCGGACAAGTTCCCGACAAGCTGACTAGGCAAATAGAATTTCTTGATAGGTGGAACAACACTCAAGAAAGTTTCCCGCAAGATCTCGCTGGGGAACTGCGACCGTTGATTTACTCAGCTATCGGCGAGCGGATCGAATGGGATACAGAAATGCTGCTTAAGGGGGTTTTTGCTAGTAGTGGGACGACATATTTTAAAAGCAGAAATATTACTTTTTATAGTCGAAAAGTGACGAGGGAGACGATTTCTGGAGTTAAACTATCTCTTCCTCTGAATCCTGATGATGCAGATGAGTTTCGGGGAACGGCGATCGCCTTTCAAGGTATGTTGCAATACAGCCATTACAAGCATTGGAGGTTCCCCGATGGATCTCGCTACTTCCGCACCTACGCCAAACAACTGGAAAAATGGAGTCAGTATGTAGTTGAGCAAATTCGCCTGTATCCCCGCGAGTCTGGGGAACCCTGGAACCCTGTACCTGCAGCAGTTGAGCTACTGGCGATCGCCGCCACAATGGCAGGACATTCTACCAATTCTACTGAAGATTTGATAAATGCTTTGTTTCTCAAACTAGAGCCCAAAGATTTAGAAAATCGTTCAGCTACTTGGAAAAAGCTATTTGGTACTTTACAAAAACACCGCGATGCTTTACTAGACATTGTTAGGAGTCGAACCGCTTGCACGAAAGGAAGCTCTACACAATTTCAAATTATTGATACTGTTCAAATTTTGGAACCTTTGAAGCAGGTTAGCAAATCTTGGCAGCCTCAATCTGAAATTCCGGCTGATGTTCGGGAGAAGTTCTCGGAAATTGATAAAGCGCGTCAAGCGGTGGATGAAATGCTAGAGAAAGCGATTCAAGAAGAGTGCAATCGGCAACTCGCTGTTTATTATTATTTAGTATCTGAACTAGGAGAAGATATCAATAAAAAGGATGTTTCTGAGGTTGTAAAACAGGCAATGGAGCGAGCAAGAGCCGCTGCTGTATTTCGGGGAAGGAAGAGTTTCGATGACCTAACATCTGTCTTGAAACAGTTTAAGGCGCTCGGACTTTTTAGCTATGTAGATACCATGAAACGCTTGCAAATTGAAAAAGATTGTCCCGACATTCAACCTGGGAAGCTGCTGAAGTATCTCAGCGAAAATCATCAAAAAGCAATGACAGAATCTGCCGATTTTATCAAGAGTACCAATAATTTTCTTGATGCTTCTCTAACGGAGGTCAAAAACCGGATTGAGGAGTTAGAAGCGTCAGGTGGTGCAACAGTAGAATCGAGCCATAAATGTATTGAAGATGGATTAGCAAAATTGCGGGAGCTAATTAGTGAGATTAAATAAAGGATAAATAATATGCTGATCGAAAACTCCCATGAATTGAGAGATTTGTCTCAAAAGATAATTAATCTTCGGAAGTATGCAGAGCATTATCAAGGGTTTCAATCTAGACAAAAACAGATCGAGCAAGCTGTTACTGGAACTCTACCTCTAGTGCAATCTTTAAGAGCTTTTCGCGAAAGAGGAATTGCCAATTTTGATTTAACTCAAAAGGCTGACAGTTTACTGAAATTTATTGCTAATGTTGAGGCAGAATTTAAAAAAAATCCTGAGTGGATTATAGACAATGAAAATTTCAACAGAAATAATTTTGACTCTCGGGTAAAGGACTTACAAAAAGCTCTGAGAGAGCAATTGAGTCAAGCTTGGGGGCTGTACCGAACTGAAAAGATGCCGAACACGAATAAGGAATTCCTGAATGTGCTGGATCGAGTTTCGGCATTTAAGCCAACTGTCCAACGAATTAGAAATTTAGATGTGCAAATTCGGGAGTCTAACTCAATTCCCCAAAGCAGTGAGGATTTTGATAAAGTCGATCGGCTAATTGAGCAATTAAAGCAGTGCTGGGATGGCTTAAATGCTGATGAGGTTCCTGAAGCAGTGCTCTGTTTTCTGAGAGTGGCTGCTAATGAGGGTGCTACCCTGGGACTTTTAACGCCAGAGGTAAAAGATTGGTTGGCTAAACATGGTCTTATTGATTCTTTACGAATTCGCTTGACCTAATAAATGGTTTGCGATTGTCCAAGAAATCACTGACGCACCATCCTGCATTTTCTAGCGTACAGACAAACTGCGATCGTCTGTACTCTGCGGTGCGTCAGCAGCAAATTGTTTGAGTTTAGTCAAATCTCTTGACTGACGCACCCTACTACATTTTCTAAAGTACAAACAAAGTAAAATTTTAAAAGATTAGATTCTAGCGAACGGCGAGGGCGATATTGTGCGTGTAAATCGGCAGTCGAAAAGTTTTCAATAACTTTGAGATTGAGTTCGTCAGCCAAAGTTGCAATCTTTTCAAACCCAGTAATCCACGGTGCATACATACTTTCGTATTTATCTATGTAATCATTGATATCTTGGTAGCCCGTCGTTCTCAAAATTACCTTGTCCGACATATAATCAAAGGACAATCGGAAATTGTGAACATTGTCACGAATTTGTTCTAACACAAGTATTACATCTTTTTTGTCAACCAAAGTAGTATTGCCTTCCCACAAAAAATATGTCGGTCGAGCGAAATCAAATTCACTCTGTTTCAGCAAGGAGATTAAACCGTCTTTTACATAATCGCCGGGGATGTAGCGAACATTCGCAGTAACTTTGTTAGCTTTGAGAGTTTCTTCTTTTAAGAGAAGAGTCGCACCATCGTCTATTTCAAAATAAGTGACTTTTTCTCCATTAATTCTAGCAGCGCGAGTATCCAAACCAGAACCTAAAATAACTACTTGCTTGCAACCTCCTAAAATTTGGTTTGACAAAACATCATCAAAATATTTAGTCCGCAACTTAACCATTTCTTTAGCGGCGGGAGAGTTGTGAGCTATTTGGTTAGCTACTTTTTTTGTTTCCTCATTGAGCCATATTTTTACTACATGATCGGTATATAGAGGAATGGTCTCTTCATTCTCTTCTGCTCTAAATTCCGCAACGATAAAAGCAGTACCAGTTACATTTTTCATGGCTAATCTTTCACCCTTACTAAGTAGTTGGTTACAAATAAACATTAGATGGGGAGGGGGTTTTTACACCCCTAAACTCCCTTGCATCCTAGATTCTTAGCTAAACCCGCCTACAAAATACTATGGTTTTTGCCCTTACCTACTTATTGACTTCTCGCATCTGCTAAAGACTCATTGCTCGCTTCACCATCAGAATGCAGTTCAGCTTGGTGTATTTTATCAGGAATCAGCCCCTCCGGCCGCACGAGCATCATGACAACAAGAGTTAGGCCGAATAGAAATAAGCGCATTTGAATCGGGTCTAAACTGGTGGCCAGAAACTCTCGCAACGGGGGAATTGCAATCCTGGGGAGTACAAAAGTATTCAGAAAACCCTTGAGGACTTGCGCTAATTGTGGCAGATAAAGTCGATCGGCAGACATGATAATGATAGCGCCCAAAATCACCCCGGTCATGTTGCCCAAACCGCCTAAAATCACCATACACAGGATGATTACCGACACCGAGAAATCGAAAACGCTGGGAAAAATCGCGCTGATATAGGCGGCGTAAAACGCGCCTGCAAAGCCCGAAAAAGTCGCTCCCATCGCAAAAGCCGAAAGTTTGGTTTTGACCAGGTTAATCCCCATCGCACTAGCAGCTAATTCATCTTCGCGCATGGCATTCCACGCCCTGCCCAAGCGGGAATCTCGCAGCCGCGAAATCATGAAGTAAGCGAAGACAACTAGCAGTAAAATTAGGTAGTACCAGGGAAAGTAGTTGCCGGTGCTGAAAGTGCCGACGATGGGGAGAGATGGACGCCCGATCGGGTTTATGCCCGCTTCGCCGCCGGTGAGGTTAAAAGGTCGATCGCACCCAACCAGACACAGCACCAACTCGGGTTTACCCAAAACAGCCGCCACAATCTTCGAGACTGGTTCGTCGATCCGAATCGCGGTTAAATTCCTAAAGACAACCGGGATAATTTCGCCAAAACCGAGGGTAACAATCGCCAAATAATCGCCCTTGAGCCGCAGTGTCGGAATACCGAGGATTACACCCGCGATCGCAGCTACACCGGCGGCGATCGGCAGTACCACCCAAAAGTTCCAAGCAATATTTAACTGCCCAGAAGATAGCAAAGCCGTCGTGTAAGCGCCGATCGCAAAAAACGCCGCATATCCCAAATCCAACAAACCCGCAAAACCCACAGTAATATTCAAACCCAGCGCCAGCATAATAAAGATTTGAATCTGTACTACAGTAGCAATCCATCCGGTCTGAGCCTGAATGTCGATAAACGGAAACAGAATTAGAAGAAAAGCTAATGTCACCAGAGTTGCCCGCCGCTGGCGTTCTCCCTGCAAACCCTGCAAAGCACCCATTAACGTAGCGGTCAAAATTGCGATCGTCAAACTGCAAATCCCGTACAGCAGCGTCGTCGGCAAAGCCACAGCAGATTGACCAGACAAAGGTCTAATCAAAACCCCTTCTATCACACTCGCAACTAACAGCCAAACTCCCAATCCCAATCCCGCTAAACTGCCGATCGCAGCACCCATTTTAGGGCTGTAAACCTTCTGATCCCGACAGCTCATAAAGCCCGCAGCCGTACCCATCAGCCAGCCGATCACAGTGCCGCTCCAACCGCCGAATAACAGAACAGTCAAAGAGGCGATCGCCCCTAAAATACCGCTCGATTTAATTGCTTTAATTATCTTGTTTGACATAGGAAGAAGTTATTACTCATTAGTCATTAGTCAGCAATCAGTAGTTAGATGAAAGAATGCTAGGAATCGCAGTTATAGATGCGGCTGACGCGCGCAGTGCCAACTTCTGCCTCAAGCAAGTCGATCGACCCCTGGCTCTGGAAACTGCTGAGCGGGCTAGCTACAGTGTAGAATCTTTTGAACTCGATTGTTTCTCGATCGCGATCGAAAATTGAAATATACTGGAACTGTTACCGCAACACACTTCAAACGGGCGATCGCTATATGGTAGAAGCACCTCAAAAAACTATCACCCTCGACGAGTTTTTGCAACTCCCAGAAACCAAACCCGCTAGCGAATACATCAAAGGTGCGATCGTCCAAAAACCTATGCCACAAGGAAAACACAGCAAACTACAAGGCAGACTCGTAACAGTCACCAACGACATCGCAGAGAAACCGCAAATTGCCCTAGCCCTACCAGAACTTCGCTGCACGTTTGGCGGACGTTCTATTGTCCCCGATGTCGCCATTTTTGTTTGGAATCGCATTCCCCTAGACGCTGACGGCGAAATTGCCAATACATTTAATGCTCACCCAGACTGGACAATAGAAATATTGTCCCCAGCCCAAAGCCAAACCAAAGTCACAAACAATATTTTGCACTGTTTGAATGCCGGTTGTCAGATGGGTTGGTTGCTCGATCCCGATGAAAAAAACATTTTAGCCTATCCCGCAAGGCAGCAGCCTATTTCCTTGCAAGAACCCACAGATATACTTCCGATGCCCAATTTTATGCCGGAAATGCAGTTGACTTTAGGTGAAGTTTTTGGCTGGCTCAAACCAGGGAATATTTAAAACGTAAAACTAAAACGTAAAACGCGATCGCTTTTAGTGCCCCGACTTCTTTAAGAAGTCCGGCATCTGGCTGTGCTGTTTCTTTAGGTCTACTTAAATGTCTCTTGCCATTATTTAAACCCAGCAACTTTAAACCTTCTCCTGAACATTCTCGCCCAACAAACCCCCAGGCCGAAAAGCCAAAATCACTACCAAAACCCCAAACACCCAAGCATTAGTCCAGCGGCTCGACAAATACTGATCGCTCAAAGACGAAAGCAACCCAATCAAAACCCCTCCTAACATCGCCCCGACAATATTGCCAATCCCCCCCAAAACCGCCGCCGTAAAAGCCCTCAAACCCGCCGTAAACCCCATCGTAAAAACAATAGTATTGTTGTACAGACCAACCAGAATCCCAGCCGAACCCGCCAAAGCTCCCCCAATCAAAAAAGTCAGAGCAATAATCTGATCCACATTAATGCCCATAATTTTAGCAGCATCGCGGCTTTGAGCAGTTGCCCGCATCGCCTTTCCCAGACGAGTGTACTGCACAAAAACATGAAGCAAAACCATCAATACAACCGCCACCACCAACACAATTAAATCTTTCGTAGTAAATACAATACTCGTTTGAATTCCCAAAGCTTTGAAAATATCAACTCGCGGTAACAAATCGGGAAAACTTTTCGGTGCAGCAGAATTAGAACCCATCACCGGAATAAAAGCTTTCAATCCTCCCCAAAACAGACCCATATTTTGGAAAATAAAAGAAACTCCAATCGCTGAAATTAAAGGAGCCAAACGGGGAGCATTTCGCAAGGGCCGATAAGCGTACTTTTCCACAACAATATTCAGCCCAGCACAAAACACCGAACATACAATTAAAGCGACTAACATTACCGGTATAGCAATACCTAAAGGTGCGCCATCTTGCATCCCAAAAGCCCCGAACACAGTTAGGGAAGCAAAAGCCCCCAACATATATAAATCGCCGTGAGCAAAATTGATTAACTCAATAATGCCATAAACCATCGTGTAACCCAAAGCAATAATTGCAATTAGCGCGCCGTTGACAAGACCCACTAATAATTGTTGGATAAAAACTTCAGGACTGCTGACTATTTGTCCAACTATTTTTGGCAAATCAAATCCTGCGATCGGGCCTAATAGCAAAACTATATAAACTACACCTAGATATAAGAGAATTCTTTTCCAGTTTTTCATGCTTTTGAGTAATTGGGAATTGGGAATTGGGAATTAGGAATTGGGAATTGCGAATTGCAAATTGGGAATCGGGAATTGGGAATCAAGAATCGGGCATGGGACATTGGAGGGAGAAGGAAAAAGGCATAAGTTTTTATTATCCCTTCTTCCTTCTTCCTTCTTCCCGATATCCGTTACATCCGTTACATCCGTTATAAAATCCGTTGCCGAACTTCCCTCTTCCTTCTGATTAATTATTCGGTCTTGAGCGCATTCACGAACTCCCACTTGCCACCTTTAACAACATTTCCTGACATTGTAGTCAAGCTTGTGTCGCCATTGGTGTCAAAACTCCAAGTGCCGAGTACCCCGTTAAAATCTTTAGTTGCCAAGACAGCTTCGCGGATAGCAGCGCGGTCATTTTTGCAAACTTTATTAATTGCGCCGATCGCAACTTTAGCAGCTTCATAGGCGTAAGCTGCATAAGCTTCCGGTTCAGCATTATATTTTGCCTTGTAACTTTCGTACCATTTCGCACCCACACCAGTCAATTCTTGAGGAGGCAAGCCGCCAAAAGTAGCATAAACTCCTTGGGCATCTTTGCCTGCCGCGTCAATTAAAGCTTGATCTTTAATGCCGTCGGGCCCCATGAACTTAACTGCCTCAGGCGTCATTCCGACATTTCTCATGTCTTTAATTATTTGTCCGGTATTGCTCTGAGTAGTGCCACCGAAGTAAATCATGTCGGGATTTAAAGCTTTGATCTTATTCATTAACGCCTTGTAGTCGCTAGCTCTAATATCAATTCCCTCTCTTCCGAGGACTTGAATTTCCAACTTTTTAGCAGTTGCTTCAAAAACATCAGCGATGCCTTTGCCGTAGAGTTCTTGGTCGTCGAGAATGTAGACTTTTTGCACGCCTAAAGATTTCGCCCAGTTGGCAGCTACAGCCCCTTGAAGGTCGTCAGCGGGGACAACGCGGGTGAAATTACGAGTGCCTGCGGGATAATAAACGTTGGGTTCTTTGGCTTCGCCTTTTCCTGGTTTAGTCAGTCCCGGATAAGTGTTTGCCGGACTGATCATGACGATGTTAGCTTGGTTGAGCACGGGAATGGAAAGTTTGGCGGCACCGGAGTTATAGTGACCGATGACGGCAACTACCGAACTGTCAGCGACGGCTTTGTTGGAGTTCGACGTTACTTGGGCCGGGTCCCATTTGCCGGCGGCGGCGGTGGCGTCATCGTAAACTTCGTATTGGATTTGGATTTTGCCGTCGCAAGCTTTCGAGTCGGTTTCGGCGAGTGCTTGTTGGATGCCGTTGACCATTGTTTGAGATTGACCCAAGGCGCTGCCTGTCATCGGCAGCATGGAGACAATTTTGACAGTATTTGGGTCTCCGGGGCTGCTGACTGCGACGGGAGTAGCTGCGGGACTGGTTCCGGGGCTGGCTCCGGTAGTTGTGGCGGTGGGTGCTGGAGGATTTTGACAGCTAGCGCACAGAGAGGCTATTCCGGCGGCAAAAAGTAATTTCCGCAATCCTGCGGCGCCGATATTCTGTGTTGAGTTGGTTTTTGGGGCTGCGGCACTTTTGCCCCCTGACTTCTTGGAAAAGTTCATAGGTTGGTGTGTTTGTTGCTTGCGTCTTAGCATATTTTCACTGTGTAAGTCTGTAAGTCAAGAGTTAGCACAAGTTTAAAAAATTTGTGTCAACTATCAAAAACAGGCTAGAAAGACAACATCAGGACTTAGGCCGCTCCTGTCTCAGGGGCGGCGGGGGCTGCCCGTACAATGCGTGAGTTCCCGATTCCATCGCGGTTAACTAGATCCGCGATCGCAGATTTCAGTAGATGTGTTGACATTGTGTATACAAAAAATCACAATATAAATATGCTAGGGCTACTAGCTCTAATTACTACTGTGTCTAGCCAGAGGTAACTGTTATGCACCCGCCAGCATCTGAAGAATCAGCCAGCCAGACCCGCGATGTGACAATCAACATTCGAGCTAAGCCGAATCAACGCGCTCTCATCGATCGCGCGGCCCAATTACAGGGAAAGAGCCGATCGGAGTTCATGCTTGAATCAGCTTACCAAAAAGCTCAAGATGTTCTTCTAGACCGCTGTTTTTTTGGGTTAGATGAAATTAAATTTAAGCAATTTTTGGCGCTGCTGGATGCACCGCCGACGCCAAATCAGAAGCTAAACGCATTACTAAAAACAAAATCTCCGTGGGATTAGATCGAGATTTAGACCAACTGTCCCCGCCTGAAAAGCTGAACTCATTACATCAAATTGAGACCTTTGATTCAGGCAACAGTCAGTTAGATGAATGGCTCAAGCGCCGCGCTCTGAAAAATGAGTCAGAGGGGGCTTCACGGACTTATGTTTTGTGCGATCGCCAAGCAGTCATTGCGTACTATTGTCTTGCAAATGGAGCAATAGCACAAACTGCTGCAACGGGTAAAGTCTGGCGCAATATGCCCGAGCCGATTCCTGTTATGGTGATTGGACGGCTTGCAGTCGATCGGGATTGGCACGGCCTGGGCCTCGGACGCGCTTTGCTGCGGGATGCAATTCTTCGCACTTTGCAAGCTGCTGAGATTGCAGGGATACGGGCAATTCTCGTACACGCTATCTCCGAAGATGCGAAGCAGTTTTACCAGAAGTGCGGGTTTACTGTGGGGCCGATCGATCCGATGACACTCATGGTGAAAGTTAGCGATGCCATTGCTTCACTTTAGCTCAGACGTTAGTTTCTCTCGTTGGAGGTTTGCTCGCGCATGGTTGAGTTGCAATCGGATTTAGAATATGTAGTGAGCGATCGCTTAAAAGTCTCTCTAGATGCGATCGCGCAATTTTGCCAGCGCTGGAACATTATCGAGTTTGCCCTGTTTGGCGGGCGTGCTGCGGGATGATTTTCGCCCTGATAGCGATGTGGATGTATTAGTTACTTACGAGCCATCGCACCGCCTCACGCTGTCTCATTTATTGAGTATGCAGGAGGAGATAGAGCATTTATTTCATCGTTCTGTGGATTTGGTGGAAAAGAATCGGTTAGAAAATCCCTATCGGCGATCGAACATTTTGAAAACCTATCGAGTGATTTATGCAAGCGGGATATCATGCCCGGTCAAATCCCTCCGCTTAGCGCTTGAGGGCGAGCGATCCGGTTTGTAGCGAGGACTTTAGTCCGCAGGAGCGCAGGACTTTAGTCCTCACTACAAACTAATCTTAATCGATATCATTCAATCGGACATCAACTACGGTAGCTGACCTAATTTTTGAGTAAGAATCGCTACAGCCACTTCGTAATCCTTTCCGAGGAGGTAAGCGAAATGATAATAGCTCGCAAGATAGAAATCGCAACCAAACTTCTGATAGCGATCGCAGATCGCCACAAATCCATAACGGGCATCGCTGGGCTTTGTGAACCAATCACGATGGTAAGAGTCCTGAAGAAACAGGGTGAGTGTCTGTTGGTCAGCACTCGGAATCAATCGAATGGGATGGATGCTGGCATGGTGCGATCGCGGCACTGGCAGCAGCAGGTTATACTCTTCAACTGTGAGAAAATCTGCCAGACTATCTTCGGCGAGATCAAAGTAGGATTCCTCCGGTAACTTGAGAAAATGGTGCCACGCCATCCAAAATTCGTGTTTGCTGTCAAATCCTGGATCGATATCTAATCGCCACTGTCGATCCTGACATAAATCATCTAGAACATCTTGGGGCAAATCCGTGAGTTTCATGAATCGTTTCCCTGCAATCCTTTTAACCGCCTAGTTCGACTATTCTAATAGATATCTAGAGAAGCAAGAGATATTTCAAAAGAGCGCTCGCCGCAAATAAAAGGTGCGCGCTCGCACTCCACTTATTCCTAATTCTCTAGCTCCTTTAAGGGTTCAAACACCAACAGTGAATCGAGCGCCCCAATTGCCTCCGACATTCGCAACTCGTGCGTTCCTCCCACAGTAATATACCGCTTTCCTTTCTTCTGAAGAACCTCAACAAACTGTTGGTGCATAGTCATTCGTAAATGTTCGCTTTCTCGCGTTCCATCCTGAACAAACCCGAAATCCGGCTGAGTCAAAATATACAAATCGTAGCGGCGGCTGTCTGCAATTTGCTCGACCGTCGGGTGTTCGGAACCAACGTAACGTTTGTGCCAAATACAAGTAGCTAAAGAATCTGTATCGCAGATAACTACTTTGTTAGCGCGAGTAGCAATATCGTCTTCTATAGCAGCTTGTTTTTTGGCAATTTCTACAAATTCATAGCTGTCCCAAATTTCAGGCTCGGGCGAATATTGCCTACCTTCCCAGTAACACCTGCCGTATTCGGGAACCCAAACAGTTTGGTAGTGCTGTGCGAGCGATCGTGCCAGGGTAGTTGTGCCGCTCGATTCTACACCCAGCACGCACACTCGTTTGGCAAAGTACGCCTTGGCTGGGGGAGTCAGCATTTGCCAGTGTTCGGCTAGGTGCGATCGCAATTGCGTTCCAGAAATCGGGAATTTGAGCCGTTCGCGATCAACTGCACAGTGTTGAGATCCCATCAGTTTTGCCCAAGGTTCGCCGTAATCTTCGGAAGTAAAAGCGATATCTGGTTTTCGCCCGGAAAGCACCTCAAGAGTCCTCTGAGCCCAAGGTTCGGGGGCTTCCGGCAAATCGTCGAGCACTTCGATAACTTCTGCGTCGGGATGCAAAAACCGAATCCATTCGGCTCTAACGCTTCCTGCAACTGCTTGATTTGTTTTGTAACAGGCGAGAACGATTAAACGGTCAACCTTTTTTTTAGCTTCTCGAATTAAGTAGGGCTTGCTGGATAAGTGCAGAAAGGTTACACGGCTTGGTTATGCGATCGTCCGATCAAGGAAAGTGTGCAAGATAAACAGGTAAAATAGTACAAAAGCCTTGCATCACCC
>JACJNV010000245.1 GCA_014695175.1 Microcoleus sp. FACHB-DQ6
GGTAATGCTGAGTGACCGAGATAGTTGAGTATTTCTACTCATGATTGTCTCGGATGATTCACTTTTACCCCCTCAATCCGCCTATGTGCCAGTTGGGGGTGCGGAATGTGGGTTCTAAAGAACCCAGAAAAAAATACCGAAGACGGAGTACATTTGGCATTGGTCAAGATGGGGAACTGTGGGTAAATTATCTCGCTCAACATTCCGAACTCGTTCAAGAGTTAATGAAATTAACTCCTAATAAACGTCGTTTTTATCAGCAGGGTGTACGGGCTGGAACCCTGATTGGGTCTATTTCGTAGCCCTCTCTGTCACCCCCCCAGAGTAAAGCCCAAAGAAAACAGTAAAGTCCAAGCTTGGAAGCTACTGCTGAAAACAATTTTTGCGGCTGATGAAAACAAGTACGATTCGATACGGATTGTGGCACAAAAGCCATAGCAAGATCGAGGTAAGGGCAATAAACTTTTGGTTTGATTATCAAGTTTGGTTACACACTCACCATACTTTTGCGATCCCCTGCAATCATCGCCCATGCCCGGAGTACAGTCAAACCAAATGCGACTATTGACCCAGCAATCCACCTGACTCGATCGAGACTGACGCACCAACTTTGTATGTAGGGTGTGCAGTCCCCAGCTTACCACAGAGATAATGTAAAAATTGTTTTCTGGGGTAATATCGTTTCTGGTTGCATCGGAATAATATATTTGGATCATGTTAGTGGGAGATATTAAGCTCGCTACCCAAACCGCGATCTCTTAAGCTCCCACTATAATTCGGATGCCACCGGATTTGATATAAGTTTTCTTGAATATGCGATCGCAGTTGCACCTCAAAACGATTAGTTACGATGTGTTTGCTTTTTTACTTTTTTCTTGTGAGCACCCATAATTCACAAGAAACTTTTAAATTTCAACCATATAATACTTCTTCTACAGGCGGCGTGGCGTCTGTGGGGTCGAACTGTTTGATTTTCAAAGCTTGTAGCAAAAACAGCCAGATATAAAGCGGATTCAAAAAAACATACCGCTGCCAAAGGCGCCGAGGTTCCTTCATCATCCGAAACAGCCATTCCAAACCTATTTTAGATAAAAAGTCAGGAGATTTAGCCAAATTACCCGCATGAAAATCGTAAGCAGCACCTACAGCAATCAGCGGCATTGATAAGTCGTCCCGGTATTCGTAAGCCCAGACTTCTTGGCGGGGACACCCCAAACCGACAAAAGTAATTGCTGCACCGCTGTTGCGAATTTGCTGTGCAATTTCTTGTTTCTCTTGGGGCGAAACCTGTCTAAATTTAGAAGGCTGAGTTCCAGCAATAATTAACTTGGGAAAACGCTGGCAGAGATTGCGAGATAAAGCTTCCAGTACAGAAGCTTGAGAGCCGTACAAATAGATAGGTAATCCTTCTTCTGCCGCACGTTCGCAGATTTGTAACATCGCATTCGGCCCGCAAACTCGATCGGGCAATTCCGTATGGTAGAGCCAATTTAAAGCCCACCTGACCGGCTGTCCGTCTGGCAACACTAAGTCAATGTGATTAATCCGATAACGATGAGTGCTGTCGAGAACCCCAGTCATTACCCCGTGAACCGCTAGAGCCGAAACAGACATTGGTTTTCCGGCGCTGGCTGCCGCAATAATTTTGCTAACAGCCGCTTCATAATTAACGGCATTTACTAATATGCCGAGTACATTCTTTTTCCCTTTATCAATCATGGAACACCTCTTTAAGCCAACGCTCGCAGTTACACTCATAAAATCTCCCCTAAGATTTGTTTAACCTTGTATTCTTCAATCTTTTACCGAAATTCCCAGCCCATTCTTTTTTTCCCGATCAATCAGTGGCATCCTCTTTCAGCCAACGATCGCGGTTACATTCATAAATCTCCTGTAGGATTTGTTTAACGTTATATTTCATTTTCCAGTTAGGATAGTGACTGGAAAATTTTGAATTGTCGCTAATCCACCAAATGTGATCGCCAATGCGATTCCCTTCAGCATAAGTCCAATTAAACTTGCGTTCCGCAATTGCCTCGCACATCTGGATAGCTTCTAACATCGAACAATTGCTGTACCTGCCTCCTCCTGTATTATAAACTTGGGCGCTTTTGGGAGCTTTATAAAATTCATAAAATGCCGAAATTAAATCAGCGCTATGAATGTTATCGCGAACTTGCTTGCCTTTGTAGCCAAACACGGTGTAAGGAGTTCCCGTGACAGCACACTTCATCAAGTAGGCGAGGAAGCCGTGCAATTGAGCTCCCGAGTGATTTGGACCCGTCAAACAGCCGCCGCGAAAACAAGCGGTGTTCATATTAAAATATCGACCGTATTCTTGGACTAAAACGTCAGCAGCTACCTTAGAAGCACCAAACAAACTGTGCAGGCACTGATCGATTGACATATCTTCCCGAATGCCGCTTTCGTAAGTATGGCCGGGTTCAATTTCCCACCTGTGTTCTAATTCAATTAAAGGCAAACTGTTAGGCGTATCGCCGTATACTTTATTGGTAGAAGTGAAAATGAAAACCGCTTTAGGACAGTACAAGCGAGTTACTTCTAGAAGATTGAGAGTGCCGTTGGCATTGACGGTAAAGTCTATTTTCGGAGCACGGGAAGCCCAATCATGGCTGGGCTGGGCTGCTGTGTGAATTACTAATTCGATCGACTCGCCGTACCGCTGAAAGATATTGGTAATCGCTTCATAGTCGCGAATGTCCACATCTAAGTGATAATACTTGGTACCCAAAGACTTTTCGAGCAGTTGGCGGTTCCAGTTTGTAGAACCATCAGCACCAAAAAAGAACTGGCGCATATTATTGTCGATGCCAACTATATCTAAGCCTTGTTTGGCAAAGAACTTACACGCCTCAGAGCCAATTAAACCCGCCGAGCCAGTAATGATTGCAACGCCCACGTTTCACCGCCTGAAAAATTATAGTTTTTTGTGTTTTGCCCGATCGAACAAATCGGAAGTTATCCTGATTTTCCGTTGAATACATTTTGGCACAATTGGGCAAAGAATTTACCTTTAACATCCCAATCATAGATTTCCCTGACCCGTGTTTGACCCGCTTGACCCAGGCGCGATCGCAATTCACGATCTTGGGCTAAACAGACTATAGCTTCTGCTAGACCTTGGACAGCGCTATCGGGGTCAGTAGCAGCCACTTTAATCCCGGTTTGAGCCGTCACTTGAGTAGCCGGCCCGCCCAAATCCAAACAAATCGTCGGACGGCCCACCCCCATCATTTCCGTGCAAACAAAACCACCAGAGTCATGCAAACTCGGATGGAGGAGAACGTGAGACTCCCCCATTTTAGAAAGAGTTTCAGTGCGAGATAAAGTTCCCCAAAAAAATACTTTATTTGCCAGTCCCAATTCTGTTGCCAAAGCTTCCAAGCGCTGCCTTTCCGGGCCGTCTCCGACAATCCAGTATTCCGATTGTTCCAGCTTCGCCTCCGCAAATGCACGGAGTCCCAAGTGTACCCCTTTCCAGTGTAAGAGACGACCAACACTGATGAATCTAATTGGTTGCTCCGGCGGGGTAGGAAATTGCTCTAGTTCTTGAATTTCCTGCTGCGACAAACCGACTTGCGAGAAAATCTTCACATTTTTTGCTTTGAGAAATCGCAGTCGGGCTGCGGTTTCTTCCGTAGTCGCCAGCGCCACGGCACTGCGGCGCGCCGTCAGACCCACAAACGGATCGCGTTCTCCTACGCTTTGAGCCAATGCCCGCAGCGTTTCGTAAATTTTTCCCCGGCGGCTAAAATCTTGCCAAAAAGCCTTTGGTGCTGCTTCTGCACCCCCCACAGGTCCCCAAATAAAGGGATGTGGCAACAGCGCCAAGAAACTGGGAGACCAATGTTTGACATAAGTTACGTGATGTACTATGTCAAAACCTATTTCGCGATCGAGCTTCCGAGCGATAAAATAAGCCCAGATTTGCCACAGATAGTAGTGAAGTTGCAGCAATCCTTGTTTCCCCTTCCAATCTTCGCTCCACCCAAACGGATCGAAATAAACAAAGTGCAGGTTTGGCGCTGGATTCCGCTCTAGTTCTGCTTCAATGTACGATCGACAAAACGTGCGAGTAAATACCCAACTTTCGTGATGTTTAGCAGATTGGATAACAGTATTCCATCCTACTCCCTCTTCGGAGCCGAGATTCGGTTCGCAAGCAAACGCAGATAATAAAACTTTCATAGCTAAGTGGTAATTGCTAATTTGTAATTGCTAATTTGGCCCTCTTCCCTCTTCCATCCCTCCGTTAAATCCCTTACACAATCCGTTGCCGAACTTGCTTCACCTATTTTCCCTCACAAAAGATGTAACTTCGACGTAAGCTTTAGCTGCTGTTTCCGGAGTTTTTTGAGAAATTATCTGTCGTGAACGCTCTCCCATCGACTCAATCAAATCAGGATTATCTAGAAAAATTTGCATTTGATCCGCTAACTCTTTAGCACTGTTAGGGTCGAAAATATAACCGTTATCGCCTGAAATAATTAACTCACACGAAGCAGCACCATTTGAACACAATACTGGTTTTCCGAACACCATCGCTTCCGGTACAACCATACCCCAGACATCCTCAAAAGTAGGAAACACAAAAATATCAGCTTGCTGAAAATAAGCACCCAAATTTCCATATTCCACCCATCCGGCCCACGTTACTTGCTCTTCAAAATCGCACTCTTTAATAAATTTTTCCAGTTCTTCTCGCTGCTCTCCCTTGCCAATAATCAACAGCGAATAATCAACATAACCTTGATTTTTAAGAATAGCGCAAGCTTCTAAAAGCGTTTTAATTCCCTTTCTCGCGGTGATGCGTCCTACATATAGAAAAATCGGGCGTTTCAACTGCAAGTTTGGAGGCTGAGTTTGATCTAATCGTTTCAGCAAAGCTCCCGCATCAGGTACGAGATAGGTTCGGGTAAAAATTTTATCCTCCGGTACATTTAGAACTTCCATCAGATATTTTTTACCCGCATTGCTATTGGCAACAAAAGCATCGGAAAACCGCACAAGGATGCGGCGCACAAATGTCCTAAAACTGGAATCTCGAAAGTCTGTATTTGGGGAACTACCATCGTAAATAATGGCAATTTTCCACCTTAGGAGCGGTTTTAAAAACGCAACAATTACAGTCCACAAAGAGAAAGCTTGGGGAAAGACCACATGAGGTCTAAATTTTAGCAAATAGCCGATAATACTAGGCGATACCACAATGAATCCGCGATCGTATCCTGTTTCTATCTTTTCCGTCTCGACAAATTTAGTCTCCCCTACCAACTGAATTGCCGATGCTCCCGGCAGCGTAGGATCGAACCCCGGCCAAACACGACCCGTATAAAATACAGTATGCTTAAAACTTTTCGTAAATTCCCTCAAAACAGGCTGCCAGTAAGCTCCCAGTTCCACTTCGGGGACAAGCCAAGCAATGCGGAGTTCATTTTTATCAACCATCCTATTCACCTTGAGTTTTGTTTTTAGTCAATCCCAGTTTACTCAACACTGAAAGCCAAACTAACCTACGATAAGGTAGCAGCCAATAAATTGGCCACAACCAGCCACCATGCCGCTGAGTAAATACTTTCCACTCTTGAGCCGGTTGCAGGGTAGTATCTTTGAACGATAAACCTTTCGGTTGGCTCATTTTATCCAATCCTTCGCTTAAATTATCAGCAGCCGTTTTGGTCACCTGGGGGTTGAGGGAACAAGTACCTAAATAGCCAGGAGCAATCCAAACTGTACATCCTTTCTGTCTGGCTCGTAAACCATAATCCCAATCGCCAATATAATGGACAAAAGCCGGATCGAGGTTGCCGACCATTTGCACAACACTGCGGGGAATTAATACGCAGTTGCCGTGCATAGTATCGCAAATCTGAGGCTCTTTTGTTGGTTCTAGGATACCATATCGGAAGGGGTGCAAAGGGTTATTTCGCACGACACCACCGTATGTTGTTTTGCCCGTTTCTGGGTCGCAGGTAGAACCGCCAACGATGGCTTTGGTTTCTCCTTTTTCTGATAATTTTTGAGTGGTTTCTAGCAAGATACTTACGGTTTCTGGATAAATAAGAGTGTCATCATTTAACCATAGGTAGTAGTCGGGATCGTCTTTCATTGCTTCGCTGAAAGCCCCACGCATTCCCCCGTTCCAAAATAAGTTTCCATCGCCGGAAAAAATATTTACTTGAGGATAGATTTGACGGACTGCCTCGCTGGTTCCGTCCGTGCTGGCATCATCGACTAAATAGGCTAAAATATCAACATGGGCTGGAAGTGCCTGCTTAAAAAGAGCATCTAAGCAAGCTAATGTTTTCTCTTTGCGGTTGAAGCAAGTTAAAAGGGCGGCGATTTTAGTACGGTTCATTATTCGCAATTTGGTGGCTTTTAGCGATAGCCAGGTAAAATTTACTACGTAAAATCTGATTTTTACTTTGGAGTGGACACAAGATCGTTAAAAACAGACAAATAGCGATTTGCTTGTATGTCTAAAGTAAATTCTTGTTCCACTTTCTGGCGGGCGCGAATACAAAGTTTTTGATGCCGATAGGGATCTTCTAAAACCCAAGCAATTCCTCGCGCTAAGTCTTCTGTTTCATAAGGTTTAGCTAAATAGCCATTGGAGCAGTGTTCGATCAGATCGGGTAGTCCCCCAATATTAAATGCGGCGCTGGGGATGCCACAAGCAAGGGCTTCCATGACTGTATTGGGCAAGTTATCTATTACGGAAGGGGCGACAAAAATATCTGCTGCTGCATAAACCGTTGCTAGGGAAATATCATCGGCGAGTTTCCCCAAATAGTGAGTTTTAAAACCCAGTTCAATGGGATTTTCGGGTTGAGAAGAGCCAAAAACCAGCAACTCTATCCGATCTTTCCAGCCTGATTTACTGAGGCTTTGTAAAGCGGGTACGAGCAAGTTAAATCCTTTCCAGCGATCGCCTGTTCCACTTGCACCTCCAAAGAGTACAATTTGTTTATCTTGAGGTAAATTCAGGATTTCTCGCGCCCAGTGACGATTTATGGGTTTGTACTTTTGAGTATTGATGCCATTAGGAATTATTTCAACTCGAAAATCTTTGAATAAAGAACTAGAATGAGCGCATTTCGCTAACCAAACACTAGGGCTAACCAAAGTTAGGTTAAGCTTATCCCAAGCTTTAGCTTTCCGCTGCCACACCCACCGCGACAGATCCGAATCTTTATTACTGTGAAGTTGCGGACAACTACCACAAGATTGAGTGTATCGATTGCAATCTTCACTATAGTGACAGCCACCTGTAAAAGGCCACATATCATGCAGCGTCCAAACTAAGGGCTGCTTAAACTTGGGAATACTTTCTACTTGTAAATAGCCCCCACAAACCCAGTGTAAATTAATAATATCAGGAGCGAGTATATCCAGTCGATTCGATAGAGCATCTGGCAGCAGTTCTGTAGAAAATATAACGGGGTTTCTCTTAGGGTAGAGCCGCAATGGTGCGTTAGATAAAGTTGAAATAATCTTGTCAAACTTATTCGCCATACTATTCTGTGACGAAATTACATTGCGATCGGCACTACTCTTATTTTTTACCAGCATTTGCGAAGACACACCAATCCCCTGGAAACCTTGGTGCAGTCGATAAGCGGCGCGGGCAGCCCCCCCTTCACTATCAGAACTATTGAGAAGTACAACCTTCATTTCCCCTGCCTCTCCTCTAAATTTCTAGGTGACTTTGCCTGATTTTTTCAAAAGTTTATTGACTTTTTTTTGCACCTTCCTTAGCAATGGCGGATCGTAATCATATAAAGTGTTTTCAGTAAAATTATCTGCTTGCACATCCCGAATGGCAAAGGCTGGGTGTTTCATAGGAAATGTTATAGCTTCTACAGCCAGATTACTATAAGGACTGTTGACATCCTCCGTATTAGTTCCCCCTACACCATGTCCGATATTAGAAGCTAAATTGACATTTGCAAGAATATTCATACCATTTTGAATAAAACTAGCAAATGTCCACTGAAAAGCCCAACTCTCTCTGTAATTTTTTTTCATAACACAGCTGAAAAGTATTTGTCCACACTTTTGTAGTATGGGAGTCTCCCAGTACATCCATCAAAAAATTACTATCACGAATTTCTGGCCACAGGTTCATATGTAAATCAGAGTGCTGCCAAGCTCGCCTCCAACTTGCCCAGCCCCAGCAGTGATTGTAGACAGAAAAGTAGTAACTATAATCAGTTCTTTTCCGCCCCAATTGAACATTTTGACCAGAAATTGACAGCATCCGCCGATCGTCTCGGTAATGATCCAGAAATTCTTCAGCGAAGCGGAAAAAAGTAGGATGAGGGAGACAGTCATCCTCAAGAATAATTGCCTCTTCAACTTGATCAAACACCCAATTCATACCGCTAGAAACCCGCAAGCGACAACCGAGATTTACGTCTGCGTAATTCTTCAAAACTTCGCAGTCCCAATCTACTTGGTCAATAATAGCTCTAGCGGCAGCACATTCTTGATCTTCTCCAGGCCTATCTGGACGTGGGCCGTCAGCAATTACTAGCAATTTGGGGGGTTTGGCCTGACGAATTGCCTCACATACTCTAGCCGTTGTATCTGGACGTTTGAAAATTATAAAAGCGACGGGTGTTTGGATTTGGTAATTGAACATTTCTGCGACTCTAATTTTTCGAGTAGTCTTCAACATCTGAATTAACAAGATCAGCAGTCATCTGCGATTTAAAATTAAACCACTTCTGGATCATTACAGCCGCTATGTATGCTAGTGTATCATTGCTAGTCTGATAGGGCAAAAATCTATAGCGAAAACTAGCCATTCTCGGGTCACATTCTTGGTATAAAATATCTTGGGCAAAGTTCCCCCAACGCTCATCTATCAAATCAATTGTCATACCAGCATGAGCCGAAGGTAGCAACATATTAGAGCCGTGAAGACCAATTACTAAGCGGCTTTGTGAATAAAGACGGCATATTTCCTTTTCAACTTTTTCATTAAAACTATCCACTCTGTAATCTTCAATCCCTTCTGGAAACTTAGTTTTTGTCCCCAAACCAGCTACTGCAAATTTTGCTTCTGGTACTTGCAACCTGATTTTCTGAAATAACTGCTGAATTTTTAAATTTTGCAAGGGCAATGCCCTTTCTCGTTGATTTAGCTTTTTCAGAATTCGGAACAGCAAACCGTTAACTAATAAACGATCTTCCCGCCAAATAAAAGTAATTCTTGTTTCTGTCTCCTCAAATTTGTGTTTGGGAACTCTAGTAAACCGCGTGATGTCAAACTGGCTAGGATGAGAATGGGCTTCGCTGACATAAATTTCATCAAAACGTTTCGTTTCTTCCTCCACAAACTCGGCGAAGCTGGGATAGTAAGTTTGACCATTTTTTAAAGAAATAGGTACTGTCCAGACTTCTGCAACTTCATCAGGAACCATCCACCTTAGAAACTTAGGAACTATCACAACTAACCCGCAGTCCGAGTTGCATTCTAAGTGCCTTTGTGCATTTAGCAACTTCAGCAGCGAATGACCATAAAGATGATCGATACAGTTTAAGATAATTACCCGCTTGCAGGGTTTAAAAATCTCTTTTACAATCTCAAGTTTTTCTGGTTGAGGATTTTGGAGCGAATTGAGTAATGGTTTGCCTAGCCATTCTTTTGTGTTAGCAACTTTTGCAAAAACTTCACCTTTGTTTGTATCAACTTGGACAGAGTTTGTGACTCCATGACCTACTCTCAACTCGTCGATTATTTCGCTACCACATCCCGCGCACTTACAGTCCAGAACAATATGTATCCCTTGCCACAAAATTTTTTGGGCCTTGAGTTCAGTGTCGCAATAGGGGCAATTCGAGCGCTGTTCGATTTTAGGTTTAATTTGAATCACTTTACTAATCCTCTGATTCTACAAGCGGCATTGTATAAGTTAAGGGATCGCCAGATGAAATTTCCGAAGGGACGCAATTCCTTAATCAAGAAATTGACTAATATAATCACGTAAAAATAAGTTATAAGAGTAGCGGCAGTTGCTCCAAAAGCTCCATACTTAGGAATTAGCCAAAAGTTCAACGCTACATTAAAAATAGAGCCGACTACAGTCAAATAAAGACCGTAGCGCAACTGACCTTCTATGTTCAAATATGTACTCCGTGCTACTCCAAAGTTACTGCCAAATTGGGCCCAAACATAGAGTGACAGTACCGCTGCTGACTTCGCATAGTTTTCACCGTAAAGCAGATGCACTATCCATGGAGAAAGTAATGATATCGGTATAGCCACTCCCAACCATAAAAATATCATAATATCCGAGTAAATTTGAAATTTATTTAGATATTCTTCATAATTTGTTTTTCTCAAATTCGCTAGTTTGGGAAAAATAGAGCTTGATAGAATCATCGGCAAGAAATCGCAGATTTCCGAAATTTTAACCGCGGCAGCATAATAGCCCAGTTCAGCATTTTTATTCATCGCACCGAGCATTATCTGATCGGTTTTTGAGTACAGATAAATTGCCAATCCCGACAAAATTATCGGCCAACTCTCCGATAGCAGTTCCTTACACCGCTCCCAACTGAATTGCCAATCCTTAATTTTATTCCCAGTAAGCTTATAAAAATATACATAAGCCATTCCTACCAATGCCACCTCTGCCAATCGAATCCAGGCGAAGGCAAGCAGGGGGGCTTTAATAGTCACTAACCCAATTCTGACTGCAGCAACTAAAAAACATACCGAATTTTTAGCCAACACTGTATATTTTGACTGGATTTGGGACTGGAACCAAAAATTGATAGCCTCAAAAGCATTAAAGATAGTTCCTGCTGCGATGATACCTACCAGCCACCGAGTCAGAGTGTCGTTGGGCTTGAGTAGCGCAATCACGGTGACAGTTAACAACAAAGTAATGCAGCCACCAGTAAATTGCAGTCCGAAGGCAGTTCCCAGGGTCTCATTTTTGCATTCTGGGTCGCGAGCGATGTTCCTCACTACCAGAGTACCCAACCCCATCGTTGCTACCGAACTAAACAGCGACACAAAAGCGATCGCGTAGTTGAGCAATCCAAATTGTGTCGGACCAAGATAGCGAGCCACCCAAAGGCCTACAAACAGACCTAGACCCATCTGCAAGATTTGGTCAGTGAACAGCCAAGCTATGTTACTTACTACCTGGCGCAGACCCGGACCAAGCTTTTGACCTATACCAACCAACTTGTCTAACATCGGCAATTTTAAATTATTACCAAATAAAAATACACTTTTTGAACTTTTTGCAATCTAGCTAGAGTAGTAATGCTTTATAGTCTATCATAAGACTAGCACTTATGCAGCATTTACACCAATCACCCTAACTACAACTTTTCCCACTATGTATTCTAAAATTTCAAATACCATACGATTCGTTTAACCTAGCGCGACCTGAAATGGTCGTTTAGTATGCGGAGCCGCCTCCGCTAAGGGATTCACACCCCTTACCCTCACGTAAAAGACTCTCAAGAGTCCGGTCACGACCCAGTAGGCAACGAAATAGTCGGAGTGCAGACCACGAAGGTAACGGAAACCGCCAGTCTAAGGCGGACAAGTGCTAGAGGGAGTTCCCTAATGGTGAACGAAAGTGAACTATCGCTTAAACTGCGTTATACGAAAAAGAGCCAAATTAGGCTGATAGGCTCTGACCAAAAGGTAAATGGATAGGATTTATAGCTTAGGTTTCTATAAATCGTGTGAACATAACCTCCATCGCAGAATAGATAGCACCTAAAAGAGGACAGACAACTAAACGGTACAACAGGATAAGCCCTACAAAGTCTAAGAGAGAGGTCGAATACTCTTAGTAAGTCTGAGGTAACAAAGACCGAACTTTTTGGAGGGTAAAGGATGGAAGAAAAAGCGAATGCGGGTCTGTAATGGATTCGATAGGGGTTGTAACATCACTCCTGACCGAAAGGAAAGCAAACTTCTTCTGAGTCTTATACGAAAGCAACAAAAACTTAGGAATCAAATCTGAGGACAAGTTAGATGGTGTCAGCAATGGCAACAAACGGACTGAAGAAACAGCTAGAGAACTGGAACCAGATTAACTGGAGAAAAGCTATCAAAACTGTTAGAAACCTACGCCAAAGAATCTTTCGTGCGAGAAAGCTTGGTGATTTCCGTAAGTTAAGAAGCTTGCAGAAGTTGATACAAAAGAGCTACGCCAATCTACTATTGTCAGTTCGGCGTATTACCCAGACCAATCAGGGCAAGGCAACGGCAGGCATTGATAAAGAAGTTATCAATACCCCAGAACAACGGGTAATTCTGGTAAATAACTGGGAGGGGGGAAACCTCAAACCAACTAGAAGGGTAGAAATACCCAAGCCAAATGGCAAAAAACGACCGCTCGGAATCCCAACCGTGCGCGACAGAATCGAACAGGCAATAGTAAAGAACGCACTAGAACCCGAATGGGAGGCTGTATTCGAGCAAAACTCGTATGGTTTCCGACGGGGGAGAAGCTGTCAAGACGCAATAGAACAAGGGTTCAACCTGTTTTCCAGATGGCACAAATGGGTTCTAGAAGCTGACATCAAAGGCTTTTTCGACAACATCGCCCATGAATCCATCCTAACCATGATGGGAAACTTCCCAAATCGGGAACTCATCAAAGGATGGTTAAAAGCGGGTTTTGTGTTCCAAGGGAAATTTGAACCCACAGAACAAGGCACACCACAAGGAGGAGTGATTTCACCCCTCTTAGCCAACATAGGATTGCATGGTCTAGAAAAATTCATAAAGACCATCAACTCAAAACTTGGTGTGGTACGGTATGCTGACGACTTCATCGTCACGGCTAGAGACAAAGAAAGTCTTGAAACCGCCCAAGACCCGATTCAAGCATGGTTGTCAGAACGTGGCTTAGAATTCAGCGCTGAGAAGACGTTAATAACGTCAATGGAAGAAGGCTTCGACTTTCTGGGGTTCAATTCCCGACATTACAATGGGAAACTTCTAATAAAGCCAGCCAAGAAGAAGGTACTTGCCTTCTGTAAACGAATTGGTGAAGAAGTTAAAAACCTTAATGGTGCAAAACAGGAAGACTTAATTAGAAAGCTGAATCCTATTCTCAGAGGTTTTGCTAACTACTACAAAGGTGCAGTTAGCAAAGAAACCTTTGGCTATATCTCACATCGAGTATGGCAATACCTTTGGCGTTGGGCTAAGCGTAGACATCCCAATAAAAACACAAAATGGGTTCGCAAGCGTTACTTCAAAACCATCAAAGGCAACAGATGGACGTTCGCTTGCACAATAAGCGACCGCCGAGGGAAGGATAAAAACTTTGTCCTGTACCAAGTGGCTAAAACGGCTGTCGAGCGTCATATAAAGGTAAAAGGCGACGCAAGTCCCGATGACCCCTCATTAAAAGAGTATTGGGAAAAACGCCATCAAAAACATGGTAAATCCCGCTTCGAGAAGGGTTCCAAGCTCTACAAAATAGCGGAGAACCAAAAATGGATATGTCCATCATGTGGCGAACCTTTATTCAATGGAGAGGAAATCGACACCCATCACATAGTACCTGTGGCTGAAGGCGGAACCGACGACGTAGAAAACCTCCAGCACCTGCACAAAGAATGTCATAAGCAGGTACATAAAACCCAAGTTAAATCTCGCTTGAAGTAAGGCTTGAGCCGTGTGAGTGCGAAAGTCTCACGCACGGTTCTTAGGGGAGGGGAGAGAAGTGATTCTCGAACCTCACCCGACAACGAGTATTATTACTCATTTAGGTTAGTTTAGCTCATTTGCTAGAACAACTGAGGAGATTGGTAGGTGTGGTTTAACCCAACTCCTATCCCTACAAATGCAAAGGTGAAAGCATAATCCCTAGTTTACTGGGTATGATCCACTATGCTAAAGCAGGATTAAAAGGCAGAACTGAACTACTGAGACCCAAACTTGGTAAATGTTGAGCAAGCAGTCTAGGCGTACCGAAAGCAAAAAGGATGATAAGTTGGAGTTTAATATATGAAAACACCTGTGGCTTTTTTTGGATTTAATCGCCCTCATACAACAGAGAGGGTATTTGCAGCGATTCGGGAAGTTAAACCGCCTAAACTTCTACTCGTGGTTGATGGACCACGCTCTGACAAGCCAGAGGAAGCTGAAAAATGTGCTGAGGTAAGGGCCATAATTGAAAAAGTGGACTGGGATTGTCAAGTTTATAAAAATTATGCTGAGGCTAATATGGGCTGTAAGCACAGGGTAGCTAGTGGGTTAGATTGGGTATTTAATACAGTAGAAGAAGCAATAATTGTGGAAGATGATTGCTTGCCAAATCCATCTTTTTTTCAATTTTGTGAAGAAATGCTGGATTTATATAGAAATGAACCCAGGGTAATGATGATTAGTGGGACTAATTATTTGGAGGAATGGAAATTCGATCGGCAAAGTTATCATTTTTCTTATTATGGAGGTATTTGGGGCTGGGCTTCTTGGCAGAGGGCCTGGCAATTTTATGATATTAATATGCAGGCTTGGAGCAATCCTGACGTGAAAGCAAAAATTAAAGCTATACTGGCTGATGAGGCTCAGTATAAAATTAGAGCGCGGGATTTGGAAAATACTTTTCAGGGTAAGGTAGATACGTGGGATTTTCAATGGAGTTTTGCTCGCTTGGCTCAAGGGGGCTTGTCGATCGTGCCTTGTGTCAATTTGGTGGCTAATTTAGGTTTTGGGTTAGCGGCTACTCATACTGGAACTCTCAATAAGGAAATAGCAGAAATGAAACAATTAGATTTAAAGTTTCCTCTTGAAATCAATGATAATCTGATGGTTG
The DNA here is from genome assembly GCA_014695175.1 of Microcoleus sp. FACHB-DQ6. Taxonomy (GTDB): domain Bacteria; phylum Cyanobacteriota; class Cyanobacteriia; order Cyanobacteriales; family Microcoleaceae; genus Microcoleus. The sequence goes on from JACJNV010000245.1 coordinate 14,832, forward strand.
ATCGAGAGTATGATCGATTAATGTTTGAAAAACTATTTATCAGCCATGAGAGTTTGATTAATAAGGTTATCAAACACTTAAAAAAAATCCCCGATAAACTCGGGTTAAAATGATTTTTGCCAATCCTAATGAAATGATACGAAATGTTACTGTCAACTTACTCAACTTAATGAAAAATAGGCTATGAAAACTATCTCAGTCTTGGATACCTCAATCTGTAGCTCTAATTTAGGAGACCAGATCATTATGGATGCAGTGAATAGCATTTTATATGAGATGTTTCCCGATCGACTATTTATTAATTTTCCTACCCATGATGTCATATCGAGCGAGTCTTACCGCTTGATGAGTAAAAGCAGTTTAAGTTTTGTCGGTGGGACTAATTTATTGTCCTCTAACATGAACTCGTATAATCAATGGAAGGTCAGTTTAATGGACTCTCTATTTATTACAGATATTACGCTAATGGGTGTGGGATGGTGGCAATACCAAAATCAGCCTAATTTATATACCAAAATTTTGTATAAACGGCTATTAAGTAAAAAATATCTGCACTCAGTGAGAGACAGTTACACAGAAAAACAGCTAAAATCGATCGGGATTAATAATGTAATTAATACTGCTTGTCCTACTATGTGGAAATTAACAGAGGAACATTGTGTCCAAATTCCTCAAGGTAAAGCAGAGTCAGTATTAGTTACTTTTACTGAGTATAATCAAAATCCTAGTTTAGATAAGCAGTTAGTGGAATTACTGAAACAGGAATATAAGTTAATTTATTACTGGACGCAACAGCCCAAAGATTATCAGCACATGAAAGATATATGTGGCGAGGGAGCAATTTATCTTAATCCTAGCTTATCAGCTTTAGATATGGCTTTGTCTCAGTATCCGGTTGATTATGTAGGGACACGATTACACGCTGGGATTAGAGCTTTACAATATAAAAGGAGAACTTTAATTCTATCAGTTGATAATCGCGCTACAGAAATTTCTAAAGATACTAATTTGCCAGTCGTACAAAGAGATGATTTAAACAGTGTGGCTAATTGGATTAATGCTAAAGAAGAAACTTTAGTAAAAATCCCTTTAACAGCCATTAATGAGTGGAAAAAGCAATTTTTAGCGACTGTCAATAATTATTAGCTAACCTGTTACGCATTTAAACTGTATATTCTAGCAAGCGAGGACGCTCTTACACTGCAAGGATTTCACGGTTACCCAATAACCTATTTAGATGCTGAATTAATTATGAAAGTATTAGTGATTAATATAGCCTTTCTCAGAAAGATGAGGTATGATGTTACTGACACTCACTCGTGAGGGTCAAACAGAGAAGATAAGATCAAATGAACTATAATTACATGGTTCAGTAAAGCCACGC
>JACJNV010000246.1 GCA_014695175.1 Microcoleus sp. FACHB-DQ6
GAATTGGCTGGATTTTCTAACTTGAGCGGTTCGTAGGGTGAAACTGACGCGACAACTTGTCCCTTCCGGTTCAAAATGGCAACGGCTTCATAAGCATCATTATGACGAATCAACCCTTCCAACAGGCTCTGCTGCACTTGAGGTTGAAAGTTTGTGAGTCCTTTGACCCTAGCTAAATAGCTCAGTTTTCGTTTCAAGTCATCTAGATAATTATCAATCTGCCCTGCTGCTGTCTGACTGCGCTCTTGTTGGAGCGATCGCGATTGCTGGATCTGCGCTTGAAAGCTGAGGTAGATCAGCAAGCCACCTGTGGGCAGTAAGCTCAGAAGAACCAAAAATATCAAACCATACCGGAGCTGATTGGCAATAGAAAAGAAGCGTTGCCAGGGATGTGAAGAGAAGCTTTTGGCAATGGGAAGAGCGCGATCGTTGCGTTGATTTTTCATCGGACTATTGATCAATATTGGTAAATCAATTAATCGGCGCACTAAGGAGAAACATCAATTTTGCCAGTCGTCACAGCTTCTCGGATAATCTTGAAACTGTCCTCTTCCTGAGACGTGAGAGTGCCACGGAAAGGAGCAAAGTCATAGATCTTTTCCTTGAGCCCAAACTTGTAAAGTTTTCCTTCCCAGCGACCTTGCTGGGTTAACACTGCCACATTTAGCACCAGATTGGGAATGTCCTGCAGAACGCTAGTTATGACTTTGCCGGGAGCCAGTTCGTACTGATCCTTTGACCAACCAATCACAAAGACTCCAGGCTTTTGCGTAACCGCTTTTAGGGCGGCAAACCCTGCCTCATCCGCGTTGATTGCCAAAACATCTACTCCAGAGGCAACCATATCCGTTGCGACTTTGATGGCTTTTTCCGTATCACTCCAAGAGTTGAGAAAAGCAGTCGAGGCTTGAACAGAGGAATTCGTTGCCTTCACTCCCCGCCTAAACAAGGCTTCTTCTTCTTTGTAAACCGGATAAGCTGCACCTACAATATATCCAACTTTATGGCTTTTGGTCTTGATGGCAGCCAAAGCGCCTGTGAGGTACCCCACCTCACCCGATCGAAAGGCAACAGCCCCCAAATTTCTGTTATTCCCTGGATGCGTTGTAATCAGGGCAAATTTCGTGCGCGGAAATTCTTTAGCGACCTTTTCGGCCACTTTGAGATAGGCACCACTGCATGCAATTACCAAGTCATAGCCTGACTGGGCATATTTGCGAATGGTAGCTTCACTATTTTCACCGTCAATACTGTCAGTAATGTCTACCTCAGCATTAAATTTATTCTTGACTAGATTCAATCCTTCAAAGCAAGCTTGATCCCAACTGTGGTTGTCTTTTGAGCCTGTGGTGAGCATTGCCACACTAAAGCTGCCAGAGGTACTTGCTTCAGGGGAAGAGTTTACGTTCGGAGCCGATCGACTGCAACCGATCGCAAAAAATAGAGCTAGAGCCGCCAGAGTCATTTGTTTCAAGAAAGATTGAATCCGCATAATAGCTTTTCGCAGCAAGGTTACTTTTTCTACGCCGATAAATTTGTTGAAGGGTATCTCACCAATCTTCACAACTCTTACTCTCGCTCGCCTTTAATGACTCTGACAAATTCAGCGTAACACTCATTTCAGCTCAAAAACAAGTAAGGACACGGCACTGCCGTGTCCTTACAACTCTAACCTGCAATTAACCCAATTTGTTTGCTATTACTTAACAAACAGCATTTCTTGATAAGTAGGCAGAGGCCACAAATCATCAGCCACTTCACCTTCGAGAGCATCCGCATACTTGCGAACCTCATCCATCAAAGGACGAATTGTTTGCGAAGCATACTGCATATGGTCTTCTGTCGAAGCAAAATCGTGCTTGCTCAAAGCATCACTCAATTTGCTTGCAGTATCCATCATGGACTTAACCAGCACCGCTACTTTTTCGGCACTTTCCTTGGACAGTTCAATCCCAATCTCTTTCAATTTAGAAATCGTGCCGGAAAGTTCAGCTAAATACCTCACCGCTGCGGGGTAAATAATGGTTTTTGCCATGCTTGTTACCAGTTTTGCTTCGACTTCAATTGCCAGCAAATACTGCTCTGCATAAACATCGTAACGGCTTTCCAATTCAACGGGAGTCAGAACACCTGTCTTTTCAAACAAGTCTTCAATGTATCCTTCCTTCAACACGGGCAAAGCATCGGCCGTAGTCCGCAAGTTAGCTAAACCCCGTTCCTCAACAGCCATTTTGTGCCATTCTTCGGAATAGCCGTTGCCGCCAAATACAACCGCACCGTGCTCGTCCATCACTTCTTTGAGAAGTGTTTGGATGGCAGCATTCAGTTCAGTTCCGTTAGCCAAATCGCTTTCTAATTTGTTAGCAATCCAGTCCAAAGAATCTGCAAGAATTGTATTCATCGCCACTAGCGGCCCGGAAACAGACTGACCGGAACCTACTGCACGGAATTCAAATCGGTTTCCAGTAAAGGCAAAGGGCGAAGTCCGGTTTCTGTCTCCAGCATCTTTCATGAAAGTAGGCAGTGTTTCTACACCTAAGTTCATAATTCCCCGACCTTGAGAGTCCTTAACTTCTCCCCGGCTAATTTGCCCGAAGATATCTTCTAATTGCGAACCCAAATAGACAGAGATAATTGCTGGTGGAGCCTCATTTGCACCCAATCGGTGGTCGTTGCTGGCAGTAGCAACTACCGCGCGCAATAGCGGGCCGTATTTGTGAACTCCGCGAATCACAGCGCCGCAGAAAACTAGAAACTGCACGTTCGAGTGCGGTGTATCGCCGGGGTCTAATAAGTTTCCTTGGGTGGCATTGCCGACCGACCAGTTGACGTGTTTGCCGGAACCGTTAATGCCGGCGAAAGGTTTCTCGTGCAGCAAACACATAAAACCGTGTTTCTTCGCAGTGTTGCGGAGAATTGTCATGGTTAATTGTTGGTGGTCGCTGGCAACGTTTGCAGCTTCAAAAACTGGTGCAATTTCAAACTGACCGGGAGCTACTTCGTTGTGGCGGGTTTTGGCAGGAATTCCCAGCCTGTACATTTTTTCTTCTACTTCCTGCATGAAGACTTGAACGCGCTCTGGAATCGCTCCAAAATAGTGGTCGTCAAATTGCTGACCTTTCGCAGGAGGTTTGCCAAAAAGGGTGCGACCTGCTAGCAGTAAATCTGGGCGGCTGTTGGTGAAATTGGCATCTACCAGGAAGTATTCTTGTTCGGAACCGCAACTGGAATTGACCGGAGCAACTTCGGTATTTCCTAATAGCTTTAACACTCTGGTTGCTGCTTTGTTCATTGCGGCAATGGAACGCAAAAGCGGCGTTTTTTTGTCTAAGGCTTCACCTGTCCAGGATATGAAAACAGTAGGAATGCACAATGTCATTCCATTGTCTGTTTCCATGACATAAGCAGGGCTGGTGACATCCCAGGCTGTGTATCCGCGAGCGGCGGCGGTGGAACGGATGCCGCCGTTGGGGAATGAGGAGCCATCGGGTTCGCCTTGTACTAGAACTTTGCCTGCAAATTCTGAGATGACGGAGCCATCGCCTTGCACTGAGATGAAAGCATCGTGCTTTTCGGCGGTGCTGTTGGTTAGCGGGTAAAATACGTGGGCGTAATACAGGGCTCCTTTGGAAATAGCCCAATCTTTCATTGCTGCTGCAACTACATCCGCTACGGAATCATCGAGTTTTTGGCCGGTTTGAATGGTGTTTTTTACTGATTTGAAAATGCTTTTGGGCAGACTTTCTTGCATCTTGCTCAGACTAAAAACGTCTGTTGCCCACATATCTTCTAGCCGCTTGGGAGGCTGGGCCGGCATCTGTTTGCGGTTGACGATTTGAGAAATTGCTTGAACGCGCGATTGGTTTCCACTCATGGTTATTTTTATTGGGATTGCAGGACGAGTTGTTGATAAAAAATAGATGTTAGCAAAAGTCTAACGATTGACGAATATGTTGGATTTACCCAACGTTTTTAGTCAAAGCTAACTTTTGGGAGAATGCCCTTTTGGCAAACTCTAAAAGATTGGAGGAGCGAGGCGCAATGACTTCGCCCTCCATCGGCTGTGACAATCCAGTGTGAGATGCGGTTGGATTGCGGTTATTAGCAAGAAGATAGATGGCAAGAGCCTGTACAAACTTGAGTCAACATTATAGATGTCTGCACTGCACCAATTTAGTAACTAATCTTCACCCTGGTCAGCTCAAAAATTTTGTGCGAATCAATTCCGATGAATTCAGGTCAAAACTACTTATGGTTTTTAACGGTTCGACGATCGATAAATCGCAGTCCAGCAAACAACGCACTCGTTTAGGAGTTTTGGAGAATTATGGAGAGTAGACAATCTACACTTGGAGAGTTTAAACAATCATTAACCAAATAAATGTATTGTAGGCTACAGAATTTTAGGTTTTTTTC
>JACJNV010000247.1 GCA_014695175.1 Microcoleus sp. FACHB-DQ6
CTAGGTTTTCTACTTTCATCTGGGATGCTTTCTGCATGGACTGCTGAGTCATGATTTGAGCGTTGATCGTGATCGCCAGTTTACACTATTTTTGGTGATGATTGGTTACGGAAGAGCGATCACAATTAACGCTTTTTCGTCAGGTGAGCGCCTTACGGATACGTAATAAACTTGGTTTTTTACCGAGCGCAATTTTAACTGATATCAGATTTAACTCACGCCCTCACCTCAATTTTCCAGAATGGACTACTGGGTAATGCTGAGTGACCGAGATAGTTGAGTATTTCTACTCATGATTGTCTCGGATGATTCACTTTTACCCCCTCAATCCGCCTATGTGCCAGTTGGGGGTGCGGAATGTGGGTAACAACTGGAAAGGAACAGTTTACTCTTAATGGTCACACCAGTTCGGTAAATGCAGTAGCCGTCACTGCTGATGGCAAGCGGGCCATTTCTGGTTCAGATGACAAAACCATCAAAGTGTGGGATTTAACCACTGGAAATGTCATTGCCAGTTTCACGGGTGAAAGTTCGATCGCCTGTTGCGCCATTGCACCGGATGGAGTCACAATTGTCGCAGGCGACGAATCCGGGCGCGTATATTTCCTGCGGCTAGAAGGGATGGAGGAACTAACATGAATTCCTCACCTCTGCCAACTCCCATCTCTACCGCTGCTTACCCAAAAGAATTTCAGCAACTCCTGCGAGAAAAAACCGAGAATTTTGCAGGGCGCAAGTTTGTTTTTTCTGCCATATCCGACTTTCTGAACTCCCACAGCCGCGGTTATTTCACAATTGTCGGCACTCCCGGCTGCGGCAAAAGTTCCATCCTCGCCCAATATGTCACCGCCCATCCTCGCAGTATCTATTACAACGCTGCAGTTGAGGGCAAAAATCGAGCTGAAGATTTTCTCGCTTCAGTCTGCACTCAACTGATTGACAAATACCTTGCCGCCAATGGGGAAACATCGGAAATCCTCAAGCTAAGATCTCAACTTCACAATCTCGAATCGGATGATGGGAGTTGGTTTCTGTCTTTGTTGCTTCAGCAAATTAGCGATAAATTAAACGATCGCCAAAAGTTGATAATAGTCATTGATTCTGTAGACGCGATCGCCCGCACGAGTCAGCCTCCGAGCTCAAATCTGTTTTATCTGCCGAGATATTTGGGCGATCGTACTTATTTTATCCTCGCTCGCCGCCCGTTTTTGAGAGAAAAATCCGGTTTGTTAATTGAAACGCCCTCTCAAACTCTCGATTTAAGAGATTATCCCGCCCAAAATCGGGAAGATGTCCTTAACTACATTCAGCAATACCTATCAACCGCACCGGATTTAACTCAACCGGAATTCTGCCAACAACTCGCCACTGTCAGCGAAAACAATTTCATGTATCTGAGTCAGATGCTAAGGGCGATCGCCGAGAATTCACGCCCCGATGCTAATCTGGGAGAGTCCTCACTTTTTTCTGAACTTCCTCCCGGTTTAGCGGCGTATTATCAAAACCACTGGCTGCGGATGAGAGGTGATGGCTTATCGGCGATCGAGTTGTCTGTGCTGAATGTTTTGGTAAAATCCCCAACAGGTTTGTCTGTAAGTGCGATATCCAATATAATTGAGCGGGATGAATACGATGTTGAAAAAGTGTTAGACAATTGGATCGAGTTCTTAAATAAACAAGAAATGGGAGGAGAAGTTTGCTATAGTTTGTATCATAATAGTTTCCGCGAATGGCTGGAAAAACAATCTATTTTAGAATGACGCTCGTACCTAGATTTTCGCTGTGCCAGCCTATAGTCTTCCTTGTCCAGTCTTACCGATCCCCCCTAACCCCCCTTAATAAGGGGGGGACAAGAGGAGTGAAAGTCCCAAGCGGAAAAAGAGGAGGACTGGAACACTCAAAGTCCCCCTTCTTAAGGGGGATTTAGGGGGATTTAGACTCGACTATAAACGATAGATACAAAGGTTTTTAGGCTTAAGTTAACACCAACGAGCACTGCCGCATCCTCACCCTAAACCCAATTTTCAAGCAACAATACAACAATGAAACGAGCAGTATTTCTTGACAGAGATGGCGTTCTCAATATCGAAGCGGGCTACATCCACAAAGTAGAAGATTTGCATTTAATCCCCGGAGTCGCCCAAGCTGTACGCCGTTTAAATGACAAACAAATATTTTGCTGTTTGGTTTCCAATCAATCGGGTCCGGCGAGGGGTTATTATCCGGTTAGCCACGTAGAAGCTTTGCACAAACGCCTTTGTCAGCTATTAGAAAATGAAGCAGGAGCCAAGTTAGATGCTCTTTATTACTGTCCTTATTTAAGCGCAGCCGAAGGCGGAACCAACCCAGAATTCACGCGGTATACAACGTGGCGAAAACCAAATACAGGGATGTTGGTAGCGGCGGCTTGGGAACAGGATTTAGATTTGCGAAATAGTTTTATGGTGGGGGATAAAGCGACTGATGTTGATATGGCTCACAATGCCGGCTGTACTGGTATTTTGGTCCAGACTGGTTACGGAGAAAGCGTGTTGAGTGGGGAGTATCAGCACCATACTAAACCGGATTTTATTGCAGCAAATTTAGCCGCGGCTGTGGAGTGGATTTTGCAACACTTTGATTAGTATTTGTAGTGGCATTTAAGTTATTTCTCGTGGAGTCTTACAGGAAAGTGCGACGTAAGGAAGCGCGACTGTGAAGGTTGTACCAACGCCCATTTTGCTTTCGCAGGCGATCGCGCCTCCTTGCAATTCCACAGCTTTTTTAACAATTGTTAATCCCAAACCGTTACCTTTAATCTTCCCAGTATTCTTGCAGCGGTAAAACATTTCAAATATTTTCTTTACTTCAGTTTCTGGGATACCGATACCTTCGTCTCGGATACGCATAATTAGTAAGGGAGAGCTAATATTTGTAAATTGGGAATTGGGAAATAAACACTGAGGAGACAAGCAGAAAATAGGTTCTTTGTCTCCCTCGCCTGCTTGACGGCATTCCAATTCCAAGGTGACTTGCCCGCCGTTGGGAGAATATTTGATGGCGTTGACGATTAAGTTAGAAATAATGCCGTGCAGCAATTGTTGATCTAATATTGCACTGGTCACATCTGAAGGGATTAATGTTAGTTTGTGCTTGGCTTCATTTCCTAATTGCAATTGAGCGAGCAAGTCTTGACAAAATTCGACTAAATTTATCGGTAATGGATTGCATTTGAGTTGACCTGCTTCTGCTCGACCCATGAACAGCATATCGTCGATTAGCTGGTTCATCTTTTGGGTAGCTGAGTGCACCAGCCGCAGGGTTCTCACTTGGGATTCGTCACTGCTGCGAGTTCGATCGAGATCCAGAAGTTCCGCAGAAATTAAAATCGCGTTGAGCGGGTTCCGCAATTCGTGAGCGGCCATTGAAATATACTGGTTTTGGCGGTGCGATTTTTCTTCCACCGACTCTCTGACTGCTTCCGCGGCTTTGAGAGATTCTCGCATCTTGGTTTCGATTTCGTGTCTGTGCAGGGCAATCTCGATCGCCACCCGCAAATCATTTTGTTGAAATGGTTTGATAATATAACCGAATGGGTCTGTAAGTTTCGCTCTTTGCAGCGTTTGATCGTCGGCATAAGCTGTTAAAAATATTGTCGGCACATTCCTATTAGTTCGGATTTTGTCGGCTGCTGTTACCCCGTCCATGTCACCTTTAAGCACGATATCCATCAACACTAAATCGGGCGGGTTTTCTATCGCTTTTTGAATTGCTTCTTCTCCTGAAGAAACTGTAGCTGTTACTGCATATCCCAGTTTTTTTAATCGACCTGCTATGTCTTGGGCTACAATAACTTCGTCTTCTACAACCAAAATTTGTATAGGGTTCATTTTTCGTTAAATACGCTGCCGATAATTTAACTCTTGGAAAATTAGAGTGTAGCAGGTTCCACACTGACTGTCAATCGCAATACTCGCTTCTAATTGGTAAGCCAACATTCTTACTAATCGCAATCCTAATGTTTCAGTATTTTCCACGTCAAACTCCGCCGGAAATCCGCAACCGTTATCTTGAATAGTTAAATGAAATTGGTGGTGATTTATTTCCTGAAATTCAATAGTTATTTCACCAGCTAAATTAGAGCCAAAGGCATATTTTAAAGAGTTAGAAACCAGTTCGTTAATAATTAAGCCACACGGAATTGCTGTTTCTATGTTTAAATAAATGGGGTCAACTTTGAGATTAAATTGGATGGAAGTGTTGCCACAACCAAAAGATTGATACAAATTAGCAACCAAATTTTCGACGTAGGGGGGAAGGTCAATGCGATCGAGATGTTGGGATTGATACAGTTGCTCGTGAATCAGAGCCATTGCATGGATGCGGGTCTGGCTTTCTTCAAATAAAGCTAGCGTCGGTTCGTCTTCAATATATTGAGCTTGAAGTTGCAGCAGGCTGGAAATTATCTGCATATTATTTTTGACTCGGTGGTGAATCTCTTTGAGCAATACTTCTTTTTCGCGGAGTGCTGCTTGGATGCGGGCTTCGGTAAATTTGCGCTCGCTGATATCTTCACCAATACCCGCGATGCGGTAAATTTTGCCCGATTCGTCGTAAATGGGAAAAGCTCGATCGCATAACCAGTGCATTGTGCCGTCTGACCGAAAAAACCGATATTCGGTACTGGTGGATTCGCCCTGTAACACTCTCCTAATTGCCTCTTGCAACAAAGGTTTATCCTCTGGATGCACCCACTCCATGAATTTTAAGGGATCGGCATACAATTCTTCGCGACTGCGCGCCCAGATTTGTTCGTAAGCTGGACTCAGATACAATAAATCGGTGAACTCAGCAGAAATTAGCCAGAAGCAATCTTGGCTATTTTCTGCTAACTGGCGGAAGCGTTCTTCACTTTCGCCGATGGTTTTTTCGGCTTGTTTGCGTTCACTTATATCTTCTGCAATGCCAACGATCCGGTAAACTCGATCGGCTTGATTTCTAATCGGAAAAGCCCGATCGCGAATCCAGCGGGTTTTACCGTCCGGCCTGACAATTCGATATTCTATCTCGTCTTCCGACTCAATTTGTCTAGTTAAATTAGCAATAACGCGCTCGCGATCTTCGGGATGGAGGGAATCTGCAAAAAAGCGCCCGTTAGCATACAAATCAGCGCAGCTTCTGCCCCAAATCTTTTCGTAACCCGGACTGATATAAATAATTTCCTGGGGTTGAACGTTGATCATCCAAAACACGCTTTCAATGTTTTCTGCTAGCTGTCGGAACCTTTCTTCGCTTTCTTTCAGCGCTGCTTCTGTTTTTTTGCGATCGCTAATATCTTCTGTCACTACTACATTGTAAATTGCCCCGCTCAGCGGTTCTTGGATGAGCGATACTGTAATATTTACCCAAACTACAGTGCCGTCTTTGTGCAGCAAGCGTTTTTCCATTTTAAAACTGTCAATTTCCCTCGCAAATAATTTCTTGTTTTGTTTTAAATCTGCATCTATATCTTCTGGGTAAGTAACGTCCATCCAAGTTCGCGACAGCAGTTCGCTCGCAGTATATCCCACTATCTCGCAGAATTTTTGATTAACTCGCAAATAGCGGCCTGTTTCGTCAGGGTGGGTAATGCCGACTGCCGCTTGTTCGACGGTTGCCCGAAAGCGTTCTTCGCTATCTCTGAGGGTTGCTTCTGCTTTTTTGCGAGCGCTAATATCGCGCTGCACGCCAAAATAGCCCACGATTCTGCCCGGGGAATCGTAAATGCAAATATAGTCGCCTTCCACCCAAATTATATTTCCGTCAAACTTGCGATTGTCATTTTCGATATGAATTCGGCCTTCATCAAAAAATTGCTTGATTATCTCTCTGCCGCCAGTAAAGTTGCGGGAGAATAAAGAGTCAAGCGTGCGGCCAATAAACTGTTCCCTAATACCTCCGTATTGAGCTATCAAAGCATCATTCGCCTTCGTTACCCGCCCGTTAGCAAACACGTAATCCAAGACTTTTTCTTTGTCAACTGTATCGTCCCAGTTTACGGGTTCGTCCAGCATCACAAAGAAAAAGCCCTCTAAAGATTGAGAAAAAAACAGTTCTAGCTGTTCCTGGCTTTCCCGCAGAGCTTTTTCGGCGCGCCAGCGGGAGAGAATTTCTTCCTGCAATTGATCGTTGGCTGTTTTTAAGTCTTCAGTACGCTTTTGATATTTAATTTCTAGCTGATTTTTGATTTCTTCCAGCGCTATTTCTGCCTGTTTTTTTTCGGTAATATCTTGAGTAACGACCATTCCTGCAAAAATTTCTTCCCGGTCGTTTTTGACGGGAGCAATTGTTGTTGAATAAACGCGACCGCCGTATTTATATTCAAAAGTATTCTCTTTTCCTGCCAAAGCAGCGCGATATGTAGTCTCAAAAAGCGGCAAATCTTCAGGTGAGGATACTTCCCACAATGTTTTGCCTTCCAACAGTTCTTTGGACAAACCAACTACTGCCAAACCTTGACCGTCAATCAGAGTATAGCGCAAATCGCGATCGAACAAAAACACCGAACCATTCGGATAATGTTTGATGAGAGTTCGGTACATTTCCTGGCTTTTTTCCAGAGATGCGATTAACTGAATGCGATCGTCCTCGGTGCTATCAAATTCAGTTACGGAACCCGAAAAGCTAGCATTTTCCACTGCTTTGACTTGTGCTTCTAATTTCTGGCACAATTCTCTCTGCTGGTGTAAATCCTCTTCCAGTTGCCGAATTTTTGCTTTTTGCTCTGCTACTAATGCTTCGCAGGTTTCGAGAGGTCGATCGATCTTGGTAGGATCAATACACATAATGGCTCTATGTTTTGCAGTTGCGGACTTGAGCTTTTTCAAGTCAATACTAACAAAGCTCAAGCCTTCACTGCCAACTTATATCGTTTCCGGTTGCATCGGTATTGTTCAAACCGTCAACAGTCAACAGTCAACAGTCAACAGTCAACAGTCAACAATTATTTAGGAACTCCCGCCGTCAAGACTTCATGGCCCTCCAGTGTCACCAAAACATCATCTTCAATTCTCACGCCAATACCGCGCCATTTTTCAGGAACCTCCGGCTGTCCTTCAACGGGTTTAATATAAGGAGAAATATAAATCCCCGGTTCCACCGTCAGCACTTGTCCTGCCTGCAAAACTTGCGGATTTTCGCCGTACTGATAAACGCCGACATCGTGCACGTCCAATCCCAGCCAATGACCGGTGCGGTGCATATAAAATGGCTTGTATTTCTCTTCTTTAATTATCTCTTCAATGTCCCCCACCAAAAGTTTTAAATCCATTAAACCTTCCACCAAAACGCGCACTGCTGTTTCGTGAATTTTGCTGTAAGGATTTCCGGGATAGACTTGACTAATTGCCTGCAATTGTGCTTGCAAAACTAAGTCATAAATTATCTGTTGTTCGGCTGTAAATTTGCCGCTAACAGGAAAAGTGCGAGTAATATCGGCGTTGTAGTACCCGCAAGCACAACCGGCATCTATTAGCAGCAAATCGTTTTCCTGCATTTGCCTGTTGTTTTCGATGTAGTGGAGGACGCAGGCATTGTAACCGGATGCAACAATTGAAGGGTAAGCGGGAGTGCAACCATTTAAGCCAAAAGTATGTTCTATTTCAGCTTGAATTTCATATTCGTATCTGCCCGGTTTGGCGAATTCTTGGGCGCGGTTGTGCGCTGCAACTGAGATATTAGCCGCTTTTCGCATTAATGCTAATTCAGTTTCGCTTTTCACCAGCCGCATCGGGTGTAAAATAATGTTTGAATCTTCGATTGCTGTCGGCCCTGTGCCGCGTTTTGGGTAGGTTGCCATCAACCGTTGCCAGTGATTGAGGACTGTTTGGTCGAAAGTACGATCGCGCCCGAAGTGATAGTATATGCGATCGGCTTTTTCTAAATATTTCGGCAATTTTTCCGCAAGTTCGGCAATGGGGAAAGCTTCATCCGCGCCGTACAATTCCTTAGCGCCTTCTACTCCGGCGCGATAACCGTGCCAAGTTTCTTTTTCCAAGTCTTTTGGCTGCACAAACAAAACAAATTTGTGTTCTTCGTGGTGCGGCGCGATCACTGCTACCGCCGCAGCTTCGTTGAAACCGGTCAAGTAGAAAAAATCGCTATCTTGTCGGTAGGCATATTCTACATCGTTGTGCATGACGGCAGCGGGGGCGCTGCGAAATATCGCCGTCCCGCTGCCAATTTTTGCCATTAATTGTTCGCGTCTTTGCCGGTATTCGGTGGGGTTTGTCATCCGATTTTAGATTTTAGATTTTAGATTTTAGAGTGAGTGTAATATTAACACTCGGCGGTTGAAATCGCTGCTTGTCCGACTTGCACCCGCAAGCCCAGGGTTTAAGATATAGGCGATCTGTTTTTTTTATGGGTATACTTATTTATTCTATTGTTCTGCGATCGCCAATTTACAAGTATAGTCAACCAGCCGAGACAAAGATGAGTTGCGATCGACTAAAGTCCATCTCGGATCGAAATTAGACCAATTTTCGCCATCTTCGCTAACTCTAACAGTTCTAAACTGTCGCTGCTGGCAGTTAACTTCCATTTGCGCCAACAATTTCTCGTTACTAAACTGTTGAGTTCCTAAAATAGTTCTGACTGGATAAGAAGGAGCACCGGGAATATCGGATTTACTTAATTCAACGCTGCTGGGGTCGATGCAAATATCTACAAAACATCTTAATTTTTCAGCGCGGGCGCTCAAAGTATTGACACAAACAAAAATAAAAGTTGCTATTAAAAAAAATGACGAATTATTAGTATGTATGGCAAATTTAGTATTCATCTGCGTTAATTGGCGTTTAGGGGGGGTTTAATATTATTGACAGTTTAATAAAAAAGTAGGGACGTGGCAATAGTGCCACGTCCCTACTTTTTAAAGACACGGCAATGCCGTGTCCGTAATCTTTAAACAAGTCTTAAAGCTGAGGAACGTATTGTTCTTTTTCAGGAACAAAAGTGTATTCAGAGACGATTAGGCGCAACTCTTCGCCGTCGATGGTTTCTTTTTCGATCAACAAATCGACTAAGCGATCGATCACGGTGCGATTTTCGCGAATAATTCGGCGGGCGTCGTCGTAGCAGTGATCGACAATTGCTCGAACTTGTCCGTCAATTCGGGAGGCTATTTCTTCGGAATATTCCGATCGCGCTGTGTAGTCGCGGCCGAGGAAAATTTCGCTTTGCTGAGCTTCCAGGGCGATCGGGCCCAAGGTAGACATCCCATAGCGAGTCACCATTTGGCGCGCCATGCCGCTGACTTGCTGCAAGTCGTTGCCGGCACCGGTGGTTACTTCGGCATCGCCGAAAACTACTTCTTCGGCTGCGCGGCCACCCAAAGCACCGCTAATCCGGGCTAAAATTTGCGATCGAGAAATCAAACCTTGGTCTTCGCTGGGCATGAACCAAGTCAAGCCGCGGGCCTGTCCGCGAGGAACTAAGGTAACTTTTTGAACGGGATCGTGGGCTTGAATGATTGTACCGACGATCGCGTGGCCGATTTCGTGGTAAGCAATCAAGCGCTTGCTCTTGCTGTCCACCAAGGGAGTGCCTTCCATACCTGCTACCACGCGATCGACTGCATCGTCAACTTCGAGCATCGTAATCGCTTCTTTGCGGCGGCGGGCGGTTAAAATAGCCGCTTCGTTGAGCAAGTTAGCCAAATCAGCGCCGGTAAAACCAGGAGTGCGGCGGGCGATGGCGTCCAAAGAAATTTCCGCAGACAGCTTCTTGTTGCGCGCGTGAACTTCCAAAATTTCCAAGCGGCCTTTAATATCCGGCGTATCTACAGTAACTTGGCGGTCAAAACGTCCCGGACGCAGCAGCGCTGAGTCGAGCACGTCGGGACGGTTGGTGGCAGCAATGATGATAATGCCAGTATTGCCCTCAAAACCGTCCATTTCCGTCAGCAACTGGTTCAGGGTTTGTTCCCGTTCGTCGTTACCGCCGCCGATACCGGCGCCCCGTTGGCGACCGACTGCATCGATTTCATCGATGAAGATGATGCAAGGAGCATTTTCTTTAGCTTTCTTGAACAAGTCCCGAACGCGGGAAGCGCCGACACCGACGAACATTTCAACAAATTCCGAACCGGAGATGCTGAAGAAAGGCACGCCGGCTTCGCCTGCGATCGCTTTTGCCAGCAGGGTTTTACCGGTTCCGGGAGGGCCCACTAGCAGCACGCCTTTGGGAATCTTCGCCCCGACTGCGGTGAAGCGTTCGGGTTTTTTGAGGAATGTCACTACTTCTTGTAGTTCTTCTTTGGCTTCCTCAACGCCTGCTACGTCGTCGAACAGTACGCCTGTTTTAGCTTCCATTTGAAAGCGAGCTTTGGATTTGCCAAAATTCATGGCTTGGCCCGGGCCGCCGGGAACGTTGCCACCGCGGCGGAAGAGGAAAAACAGGCCTCCTACTAACAAGAGGGGAAATACTAGATTGCCTAAAAGTCCCCAGACAGCACCGTCGTTGCGTAGTGGGTGAGTGTCGAAGCTGATTTTTGAGTCTCTGAGCCTAGAAACCAGTTCCGGGGCATTTGAGGGCAAGTCTACCCGCCACCGCTGCTCGTGATTGTCCAGTTCGGGATCGACTGCTAGGACAATAGCCGTCCGACCTCCGTCGTAAAGGTCAACGCTGGTCACTCGACCGGCGTTTAAGTAATCTAAGAATCGACCGTAGCTCAGGCGGGTGCTGGCGGTGTTCTTGCTCATTTCTGCCGGGGATGGGGCAAAGGCCCCCTGCCACAAGAAAAAGCCGATGACTAAGGCGGGTAAAGTCCAAAGTAGTATAGTTCGCCAAGAAATTTTCATAAATGCGGATGCCTTGAATTGGGGACAGATCGGGTAAGATCGCGGTGTCGGAGAAGTGCGACAAAAGTTTACACTCAGAATCTTAACTAAATTTAACTTAACAATGCACTCTCAGGCAACAGAGCTTCGACCACGATCGCTCCAGAAAAAGTTAGGTTAGTTAGGGTAAGGGCGATCGTCCCGAATATAATGTTTGGTGCTGATTTCGATACCGATCTAGGTAGAGTTAGAAGAATCGCCGCAAAACCCACTGTCTTTAAGCGTGGCAGTGTCAAGGGATAAGGCATGATAATGGTGAGGCTCAGTGAGGTAACACATTTCAATGACAACTAGACAGCTTGTTCCTAATTCGGCTATGCTGACCCAGCAGACTAAAGTCGCTTCTAACAAATCGATTATTAGTGCTGATTTGGGTCGGACGGCAACTAAAGCTTGCGTGAGTCGCAACCCGAGTAGCGTTGTTTTCATCCCTGCCAACGTGGCTACTATGCCCGTGGAAAAGGTGCGGGGTGGCAGCTTTGAGTCGAAAGCAACAGACCCTCTGTTGGATATGTGGCTGGAGTACCAGGGGAAGGGGTACGCGATCGGTCAACTGGCGGCAGATTTTGGCGCTAATCTCGGTGGCGCCGACCAGTCGAAAGTAGTAGATGCTTTGGTTAAGGTCTTTTCCTGTGCTGGATATTTCCAGATGAAGGGCGAAGTAGCAGTTGTGCTGGGTTTGCCGTTTTATTCGCAGGATCAGTTTGAGAAGGAAAAGGAAGAGATTATCAGCCAACTGCGCTCTCCCCACGTTGTGGTGTACCGGGGCGAGCGGGTGGATATTAACATCAGTCACGTTTGGGTGATGCCGGAAGGGTTCGGCAGCCTGATTTGGTGTGAGGCTCAAGATAACAAGGAGTTTACGCCGGAGTTGCCCGAACTGTCGGTGGCTGTTGTTGATATCGGACACCAAACTACCGATTTGTTAATGGTCGATCGTTTCCGGTTCGCCCGGGCGGCTTCTAAGAGCGATTCCTTCGCAATGAACAAGTTCTACGAACAAGTTGCCTCAAAGATTCCGGGAGCAGACCCTCAATCGCTGTCTTTACTGGAAGCGGTGAATAAACCCGAGGGCCAGCGTTTTTACCGTCCCAGAGGAGCGACTAAGCCGACTAATTTAGATCCGATTATTAAGGATTTGCGGGAGGCTTTCGCTAACGAACTGTCCGAACGTTTGGTGCAGTGGCTGCCGGAACGTGTGACGGATGTGGTTCTGACTGGCGGGGGCGGCGAGTTTTTCTGGGAGGTTTTGCAACCTTTGCTTAAAGACGCCAATCTTAAGGCTCACTTGGCTCAGCCTTCCCGGAAAGCTAATGCTTTGGGACAGTTTATTTATGCTGAGGCTCAGCTAGCCACGATAAAGTAACGCATTAAGGCTTGAACCCTATGGCACTGTGGGCAAAAAATAAGGCGAATTTCTCGGTGGCGTTTACGGAAGATGCTGCGGATCAAACTTTGCTGGCCGCTATTGAAAAAGAGTTGGCTTTCACGAAGTATCAGACTTTCAGCAATCTCTGCAAGCAAGCTTTGTGGCAGTTTTTGTCTGTATCTGAGTCTGCTAGCTCTACACAGAGCTTTCAGCGGTTGGAACAGCGCATTGCTGAACTTGTGGTCAAATTTGCTGAGTTTGAGCACAATGTTTCGGCAGAGGAATTAAGCCGTTTGGAGGGACTGGAACATCACCTGAGTCAACTCAGCGCGCAGTTGGATCAGTTGCAGGGTACTGTTAACAGTAAGTTTGCTCAAGTTTCTTTTGCCCAAGTTTCAAAAGTAGTAGAGCCTGGCCCAATTGAGTCTGAATCTGTGGCGGATGATAATGTAGTTTCTGATGCTGAAGTTGCTCCTCCTCGGAATTCCGATCCTTTGTTGGAGCGTTTAAGTTCTTTGTTACCCCAAGATTTCTAAAATGAGGTAGACCCAGGCTAAAAAGCCTGGAGATGTAATGTTAGTGGCCCGCTGTTGGCAGCCGGTACTGAATACAGAAACAAAGCGATCGCTCTTTTGAAAAAAAAGGGCGATCGCTTTGTTATTGCCTATTTTAGATTTTAGATTTTAGATTTATATCATTTCCGGTTACACTCATACATGATGTTGACGGTTGACTGTTGACTGTTCACGGCGTCAACAGTCAACAGTCAACCGTCAACCGTCAACAGTGAACTCGAATTTACTATTCCGATGCTAACGGATTTGATATTACTCATTTTTGTCTATACCATTCCCATTATTCGATTAATCCTAATTTTTGTAATCGCGAACGAATGGCACTAGGCTGTCGCTGAAATCTCTGAGCTAATTCGTCAATTTGTTGACCGCTAGCATATTCTTTCTTCAAATTTTCGTCCTCATCCTGACTCCACTTGACATAAGCTCTGGGATATTTCTGGCGAATTTTCTCATTCTGGGTTTTAGGTCGATAACCATTCTTTTGATCTGCATTCAAACCAGAACCAAACTGTGGGTTAATTTCTCCACCGCGACTAGCTAGCGCCTCTTGCACGCGGTTGGGAATCACAGCAATTTCTTCTGAGAGTTCAGCCAAAGCATTGTCTACTTTTTGCTGAAGTTCTGTTAGCTGCCGCTGCTGCAAACTGCCCCACTGCGGCAGTTCGTTGATAAACTGCTGCAAGTCCAGAATTATTGTTGTCAAAGTTTCGACTTGTTGCAACTCCGGTCGCTGTTTGAATTGGCGACTGGTGATTTCGATCTCGCTTTGAATCATTTTAATAGTTTTTTCTAAAATTATTAGTCGCTGGCGCAGGTTCTCAATTGCTGAAATTAGAGAGTGTACGTTTTCTCCAGCCCCAACATTGAGATTTTCGCGAGATGTTTGAGAAACAGCTTCGTCTAAAGCATTTACAGCAAGTTGCAATTGCTCGAGCGCGCGATCGGTAGTAGCTGCTTGTTGATTTACGCGATCGAACGTTGCGGCCGTACTTGCTTTAACTTGCCCGTGCAACTTCTGCCGGTTCACAAAATTCAACACCAACGAAATCACTACAGGCACTTGAGCATAAACGCTCTGCCCCCAAACCAAACTAGCAGCCAATCCCACAGCAGAGGCAGCAAGAAAAACCAGTTCAGCAGTTTCTAACAAATTGCTCGACTTGGGATTTTGGATTTTGGTGGGTGAATTGGATGATGACATAGGCTAATACCATTTTAGATTTTAGATTTTAGATTTTAGATTTTAGATTTTAGATTTGGAATGACTGATGAAGCTCGGAGTTTGGATAGCGAACCTATAGTTGCATTATTTTTTCAACTGGTACAAGTATGCGGATAAAAATAAAGTAAGCGCCAGCGCACCTATCCGGTATGGAATCGGACGCCGACCCCGAAATTAGCAGGGGTGAAAAACAGATTAAGTTTTTTATTCACAGCCATCTAATTAAATATATTAAATCTGCAAAATTAGTCGAGCTAAAGTGAAATAAATCAAGACCCCAAGGACATCAACTGCGGTGGTAATAAAGGGAGCAGACATTAAAGCGGGGTCTAAACCCAAAGAACGAAATAAAAACGGCAGAGCTGAACCGGCAATAGAAGCTAAAATTGCGATCGCAAACAAACTCACTCCCACCGCGAGTGCCACTTCTAAACTCCCTTGCAGAGTATAAGCCCAGCCCGTCGCTACAGTCCCCAATATACCTCCTAGCAGCGCTCCCGCCATCCCCTCCCGAACAATTACTTGAAACGGGCCCATTGCTGTAATTTCGTCAGTGTTCAAACCGCGAATTACAACAGTTGAGGACTGAGCTCCGACATTGCCTCCAGTGCCAGTCAGCAAGGGAATAAAGGCTGCTAGGGCGACTACTTGGTTCAAAATATCTTCTTGAGCTCTAATAATTGCGCCGGTGACAGTATTAGTTAAAAGCAGAACAAACAGCCACACGACCCTTTTCCGGGCAACAGTGATTAAATCGGTCTGAAAATAATTGTCGCCGCCGGACTGGACACCGCCCAAGGTATAAATATCTTTGGCTGCTTCTTGTTCTAAAATGTCGATCGCGTCGTCAACTGTAATGATGCCGACCAGCCGCTGTTCGCGGTCTACAACGGGGACAGCTAAAAAATCGTAACGCTGGATCAGCCTAGCTACTTCTTCTTGATTCGTGCCAGTTTGAACAGAAACTACGTCGCGGGTCATAATTTCGCCGACTGTTTTGTCGAGGGGCGAAGTGACTAAATCCCGCAAGGATAAAATACCGGTCAAGCTGCGTCCGGCGTCGGTGACGTAAAGAGAATAAATTGTTTCGGTAGTTCTAGCCAAGGAGCGAATTCGGTCTAAAGCTTGGGCGACGGTAAAGCTTTCTTTGAGAGAAATATATTCCGGGGTCATGATCCGACCGGCGGTACTGGCTTCGTAACCCAAAAGTTGAGCCGTAGCTTCCCGTTCCGTCGGGCTCAATTCACCCAACAGGCGACGGACTAATATTGCCGGCAGTTCGTCAAAGAGTTTAGCTCGATCGTCCGGGGACATTTTGTCTACAATATCAATGACTTCTTGGCGTTTGAATTTTTCGCAGAGGGACTGCTGAACGCTGGAGTCGAGATATTCGTAAACTGCGATGGCTTCGTCTTTGGAAAGCAAGCGGAAAGCTATTACTTGCATGGTTTCTGGCAGGCCTTCGATAGCTTCAGCTATGTCTGCTTCCTGCACCGGGTGCAAAATCGCTTTTGCTCCTTTAAAGTCTCCTTCTTCCAACAGGGCCCTTAACTGCGATCGAACTAATTCCCGGAGTTCTTTTCGCGCGTAGGTGGGTAGAGAAGACGATTGATAATTTTTTTCTGTTGTCACTGATGACCCTCCTAAACCTGTGCTGCGCGCCTTCCTGAATCCAGTTTAGAGCCTATTGACGCCACTGGTTGCAGTGGCGATCGCACTTGCCCTGACAATATCCGCAGCTTATATGAAATCCGGCTTAAATACCCCTTTGTTTCTTAGTCGCTCTCAGCGAGGACGAAAGTTGGACTTTTGAGCGATTTCCATCGTCGAGTCGGAGCAAAGGGTTTTTAACGCGGATTTAGTATTACCCCTCTCCATCGGGTGCGCGCGAAGCACCTTAGCCGAGTGGGTATTAAATACATTTATCTCGATCGGCGACACTCATTGGTAGGAAAGGAGAATTGCGCCCGCTCACTTTTTCCAACAGGTTCGTCGAACTTTGATTGCGAATAAAATTATTGACTGTTTCTTTCCATTCAGTGTCGCTTACTGGCAAGATTATGCCGTAGGAAATGCAGGTTAAAGGCTGCTGCTGTATAATAGAATATTGGCTTTGAGTTACACCCTGTCTCAGCGCTTCTGGGACTAACAGCATCCTGTCGCTAGCGAAGGCATCGGTTGTTCCGCATACCGCATCTTTTACACCCGACTGTCGGCCCGTGATACCTTCATAAATTGCCTCCGAATAGTGTAGAATTCTCAAAAAACAGAGGTGACATTACAAGGTGTGTAACAATGTGCCTATTGTGGGATAAACATTCTTGGCGCTCTTACTTTTATTACGGAATGTTTAAATTTGTATCTTTTTCTTAACCCTTTTATATTATTTACCAAATATTTATTTTTTTCTCTAGGGTCTTGTTATGGTTGCTTCAAGCGAACTTACAGCACTTTGCAACAAGAGTGAAATACCCTTAGTTATAAAAATAGCTCTGTATGACCCACTGCCCCTGCTGCTCGAATCAAATGCTGCGTCACGTTGGCCAGCATCAAATCTACTGGTTTTGTCGCCAATGTTGGCAAACAATACCTATTTACAATCTGAACAGATCTAGCTCATCGCCCTATATAAATATAGTTAAAGGGCTAGGGGTTAAGAAACAACATTCTTTACCGATGCAATTTAACAGCTCAACTTAGGGGGTATAAATTTTAGAGATGGCCTTATTATTAACTGGCTTTCAGGTCAAACCTTAGTTTTATTGCATCATTAAATTACCCAAGTATATCCCAAAAAATTGAATAAAGCTCTATTCATTTCTCGCTTAATTTATGGTAATCCCTCGACGCAACGTAATTATAAGTTTAGGCCAAACACCACTTAAACGATTGCTACCTCTTTTGCTGGGTGTGGTGGCATCTGTTGCTGTTTTATTTACGTGGCAACAGCTAACCATCAACGGACAAATCCACATCGAGCAGTTAATTCAGCAGGAAGCGAATGCGATTCAGTCACAACTGAGCGAAGGATTATCAATTCGGGTGTTGACACTTCGGCAAATGGCGAATCGCTGGGAAGCTAATGGCGGTACACCAAAGGCTCTTTGGGAAGCCGATGCAGAGGCTTATGTAAAGGATTTCTACGGTTATCAGGCGATCGCATTAGTCGATCCATCATTTAAAGTGCGATGGGTTGCGCCCCTGGCAGGGAATGAGGCAGCGCAAAACCTAGATTTTAATCGGGAACTGCGTTGCAAAATTACTTTGCAAGTAGCTCGTGATTTGCGTCAACCTATCTTAAGTCGCAATATTTCACTTGTTCAAGGGGGTGAAGGGTTTATAGCAAGTTTTCCTTTATTTGTAGGTAATCAATTTGAGGGGTTTATTGTCGGAGTTATTCAGTTTCAAACTCTATTTGACAGTATTTTAAAAGTGTCACACGGGTACAATGTGGCTATCTATGCTGGCACAGATTTGATCTACGGTCAAGAGATTTTATCTCACTATTTACAGCCTAAAAAAGTTGTAGTAAAAGCCTATAGTGTAGACTGGCGAATAGATGTTTATCCAACTTTAGAGTTCCTAGAAGGAAAATTTTATTTACCAAGAGTTGTGTTAATAGGTGGCTTGATTTTAGTTGGGTTGCTTATGTTGGTCGTGTATCTCGCACAAGTTAGTTATTCCGAAGTCGATAAATTCAAAAAAGCCAATCGCCAGTTGCAATGGGAAATTCACCAGCGACAACAGGCAGAAATGGCGATCGCTCGACTAGCTGCGATCGTTGAATCTTCGGAAGATGCCATTCTCAGTAAAGATTTAGAGGGTGTAGTTACAAGTTGGAATGTAGGAGCAGAAACAATTTTTGGCTATACAGCCGTCGAAATAGTAGGGCAATCAGGGACAAAACTGATTCCCGCAGACTATCGAGATGAGGAAAACGAAGTTCTCACCAAAATCCAGCGAGGAGAACGCATCGAACACTACGATACAAAGAGGCTGAGGAAAGATGGAACATTAATCGATGTCTCGATGAGTGTCTCCCCCATTAAAGATAAAACAGGGAATATCATTGGAGCCTCAAAGATTGCTCGGAATATTGCTGACCGCAAACAAGCAGAAGCAGCACTACGTCAAAGTGAAGAACGCTGGGAACTGGCTGTACGCGGTAATAACGACGGCATTTGGGATTGGAATGTTCAAACCAACGAAGTCTTCTTCTCTAGTCGCTCGAAGGAAATCTTGGGCTATGAAGAGAAGGAAATTCAAAATAGTGTAGATGAATGGAGAAATCGGGTACATCCCGATGATTTGGGATGGGTAATGCAAGCCGTTCAAGACCATTTTGCCAAGAAAACTCCTTTCTATCTCACAGAACATCGTATTCGCTGCAAAGATGGTTCCTACAAATGGATTCTCGATCGCGGTCAGGCACTTTGGGATAATGCAGGTAAGGTAATTCGGATGGCTGGCTCTCACAGCGACATTACGGAGCGCAAGCAAGCTGAAGTTGCTTTACAGGTAAGCGAAGCCAGATATCGGCAATTGATCGATAACTTAAATGCGGGTTTTGTGATTCATGCGACAGATACCAGCATCCAATTATGTAATGAAACCGCGGGTGAATTACTAGGGCTTTCAATGGATCAAATGCTGGGAAAAACCGCGATATCTCCGGCCTGGCATTTTGTGCGGGAAGATGGCAGCGTTCTGCCCCTACAGGAATATCCGGTCAATCAGGTTTTATCCACTGGAAGTTCCCGGAAAAATTATCTATTAGGAATTAAAAAAGACATTGATAGTTGTGTTTGGGTATTAGTTAATGCCTACCCCGAGATCGATAAAAACGGTCAAATTACACAAGTTGTAGTTACCTTTATTGATATTACTAAGCGCAAAAAAGTAGAGCAGGAAATCCAAACAACTCGCAATTTCTTACAAGCACTGTTGGATCATCTACCGGTGGCAATTTTTGTTAAGGACGCAGAGCCTAAACGATTTGGCAGATTTCAGTTTTGGAATAAAACCAGCGAACGGTTATTTGGCATCTCATCCGAACAAGCGATCGGCAAAAGCTGTTATGATTTTTTCCCAATAGAACAGGCTATATTTTTTGACCAAAAGGATAGAGAAGCCTTTGAGAAAGGTAAAACTGAGGATATTCTCGAAGAAGTTATTGACAGTCATAGTTTGGGTCAACGTTGGCTGCATACTGTGAAGATTCCCATTTACGACGAGCAGCATCAGCCCCAGTACCTACTTTGTTTTTCAGAAGATATCACCGATCGCAAACACGCAGAAGCAGAGCGTAAAGAAATGAGTGAGGTGATGCAAAATGCGGTGTCCGGCATTTCCAAACTGGATGTACAAGGGCGTTATCTCTATGTGAATAAAGCTTATGCTGACATGACAGGCTATCACCCAGAAGAAATGATCGGGATGTCCTGGGAAAATACGATACATCCCGACGAATTGAAAAAACTGATGGCCCTCTATTGGCAGATGGTGAAAGAGGGCAGAGTGGAAGTTGAAATGAAAGGAATTCGTAAAGACGGTTCGGTTTTTTACAAACAAATAGTGATGATTTCAACTTACGACGAACAGCAGCAATTTTTGGGGCATTACTGCTTCATGAAAGATATTAGCGATCGCAAAAAAGCCGAACTTGCGCTCGAACAGGAACTTCGGCGAAGTAAAGCCTTTTTCAACACTTCCCTGGACGGTGTTGTTATCATGGATCGGCTAGGAAAAATAGTCGATTTTAGCCCGAGTTTTGCGCGGATGCTGGGCTACACCCTGGAAGAAACCATGAATCTTAATGTCTTTGATTGGGATGCTCAATGGACGAAGGAAGAACTACAAGTTATGTTAACAAAAGAGAAAAATCTTCCTCTGTTTGAGACGCGACATCGGCGTAAGGATGGTTCGGAGTATGACGTGGAAATTAGCTGGAGCCGGGTGGAATTAGAAGGTCAGATGATGCACTTCTGTATTTGCCGGGATATCAGCGATCGCAAACGGAACGAAGCGGAACGCCAACAAGCAGAACAGGCACTCCGAGAGAGTGAAACTCGCTTCCAAGCCTTCATGAATCACAGCCCTGCCCCTGCCTGGATTACCGATGGAAATGGTGTAATGCTCTATGCCAGCCAGACTTATCTCAATACCTTCGAGTTACCCACTGAGGATCTGATTGGAAAATCGATTTTTGAACTTTACCCCGTCGCCATCGCCCAACAATTTCTAGACAATATCCAAAAGGTTGCTCAAACCAACGAGCTAATGGAAACGATTGAGATTGCGTCCCGTCGAGATGGAACCCTGGGTGAGTTTCTGGTTTACAAATTTCTCATCCCCGACTTATCTGGGCAAATGCTAGTAGGTGGTGTGGCGATCGATGTGACGCGACAACATCAAGCGGAAACCGCTTTACAACGGAGTGAGGAACGCTTGATGCTGGCGCTAGAAGCCTCTGGAGATGGACTATGGGATTGGAAAATTGAAACTGGAGAAGTTTACATTAATTCCTACTACCAGGAAATGCTGGGTTACAAGCCGGGTGAATTGGTGATGGATGTGAACGTCTGGAACCAGATCATTCATCCTGATGATAAATTCTGGGTTTTGGAGTCTCTGAATAGTCACTTGCAAGATAGCTCAGTTAAGTATGCCTTTGACTATCGTGTGCGTTGCAAGTCAGGTGAGTGGAAGTGGATCGCTAACTACGGGAAAGTCGTTGCCTACAATGAAGATGGTAAGCCTTTACGGATGATTGGAACGCACAAAGACATCAGCAATCGCAAACGGAAAGAACTGGCACTGCTGCACGCAATGGAAGCAGCAGAAGCCGCGAACTTGGCAAAAAGTACCTTCCTAGCCAATATGAGCCATGAATTACGCACTCCTCTCAACGTAATTCTAGGATTTGCCCAGGTGATGACCCATGACCCCTCTTTAACTTGCAAGCAAAAAGAAGACCTGCAAACAATTCGGCGGAGTGGGGAGCACCTCTTGAGTTTGATTAACGATGTGTTGGATCTTTCCAAAATTGAATCGGGACACTTCACAGTGGAAGAAAGCGGATTTGACTTAATTTCGCTGCTGCATTCCCTCCGAAATATGTTGGCGGAACGAGCAAGTTCTAAAGGACTTGACCTTTGTTTCGAGATTGCGCCAGAAGTTCCCCAATTTATTATTGCCGATGCTCAAAAACTGCGCCAAGTTTTGCTCAATCTGCTGAGTAATGCCATCAAATTTACCGATCGCGGAAGCATTAGTGTGCAAGTCAGTATTAAGGCGGACGGTACAGGGGCATTAACCACAACTCGGCCGATTCTCCAGTTTGTAGTCGCTGACACAGGTGTAGGGATTGCATCGGTCGAACTCAATACTATCTTCGATGCGTTTGTGCAAGCCCAAGCTGGGAAGCGATCGATCGGCGGTACCGGGTTAGGTCTAACCATCAGCCGCAAATTGTTGGAACTCATGGGCGGAAAAATTTCTGTCAGCAGCACTGTGGGACAGGGGAGTACCTTCACCTTTACCGTTCCCGTCAGCCCCATCAGTGGAGTTAACGTTACACCCGAAGAGAATAACCGCCTGGTGATTGGGCTGGCTCCGAGTCAACTGGAGCATCGCATTTTGGTGGTTGACGATCAAGCAGAAAATCGCTTGCTAATGGTCAGATTACTGACACAATTAGGATTAGAGGTAAAAGAAGCTACCAACGGACAGCAAGCGGTGCAGATTTGGCAACAATGGCAACCCGACCTAACCTGGATGGACATTCGGATGCCCGTGTTAGATGGATACGAGGCTACGAAGCAAATTCGGGCAATGGAAGACGGACACAACAGTATCATTATTGCACTTACGGCCCAGGCTTCCCAGAGCGATCGCGCCCTCGCCTTAGCTGCTGGCTGCAACGACTACATCAGCAAGCCCTTCCGGGAACAGACCCTATTTCTTAAGATGGCGGAATACCTAAGTTTAGAATATGTATATGAGGAAGAGGAAACAGAAAAGGGGGAACGGGGAACAGATTGTTTTCCTTCTTACCTCTGTTCTGTTTCCCCTGGGGTTTCAGATTCCCTCGATCCAACGCTTCTGGCGAAGTTACCAAAAGTATGGGTGGTTCAGTTGGAAGATGCTGCTTTATGTGGGGATGATGTTGCGATCGTTGAACTGGTAGCTCAACTTTCCTCAGACCTCGCTCAATTCGGTACTCATCTGACGGAACTCGCCAACCAGTATCAATTTGAGAAAATCATTAATCTAATTCAAGGTAATTTCCCAAGTGGAATTCCTCCATTGGATTTATAAGCTGTTGTGCAGTTAAACGTTTGATTAGGACTAGGGAATTAGGAATAGCAAACAAGAATACAATCTAGTTATTCGTACTTCTTGAACAAACCCTCCTTAATTTATATTGTAAATTACTGCTCTAAAATGCCTCATAAAATTACCAAATTTTCCCAAATTACTCCTTTAAATTTAACAAGTTTGGAGGAATGCACTGAAGAATCCGTGTATGCTCCCGGTCAGATTCAGCCTCACGGAATCGTTTTATTGATGCAAGGAAACAGCCTCAATATTTTACAAGCTAGCGAAAATGTAGAACATTTTTTTGGCATCTCTGCCGAAGAATTGCTAGGTCAGCCATTGCCAGGTTTATTGGGTCACGAGCAAGTACAAGAAATTGTCAGGCATCTAAATCAAGAAGGACTCAACATTCATAATACTTTCAATCTAAAGATACCTTTAAAAGACGGCACAATTAAAACATTTAGAAGCACACTGCATCAACTACCAGATGAGTTTATTCTGGAGATCGAACCCCAATTGACTATTGAAAATAATCATTCAATAGATTTTTATCAGCGTCTGCAAACAGTTATCCTCAACTTTCGCCGTGCGATCGATATTTCGGATTTAGCTCAAACCATTGCTAAAGAAGTGAAAGCCCTGACCGGGTTCGATCGCGTGATGATCTATCGTTTTGAAGCAGATGAGCATGGGGTGGTGATTGCTGAAGAGAAAGAAAGCTATCTAGAAAGTTACCTGGGATTGCATTACCCGGCGATCGATATTCCCGTACCCGCCCGCAAATTGTTTTACCGCAATTGGATACGCCAAATTCCCAATATCAATTACACTCCGGCCCGCCTAATTCCTACCAAGCATCCCGTAACCGATACACCCCAGGATCTAAGTGCTTGTGTGTTAAGGGGAGTATCTCCCTACCACATTGAATATTTGCAGAATATGGGAGTTGCTGGGACACTGACGATTTCGTTAATTGACGATCGGCGCCTCTGGGGATTAATTGCCTGTCACCATTACAGCCCGCGATTGGTAGATTACGAAACTCGCAAAACCTGTGAATTTTTAGGACAATTTGCCTCGATCGAACTGGTACATCAGCAAGAGCGAGAATTGAACGTTTACCGATCGCAGGCGAAAACTATTCAGGATCAACTTCAGCAGGCATTCCGGCGAGATTCTAATTTTATCGAACAGGTATTGACCGAAAGTGCTTCTCAATTGCTAGATTTAGTTCATGCTCAGGGAGCTGCAATTCTGCTCGATGGTCGTCTGACATTGGTGGGTAAAACACCATCAGAAGCTGAGGTTGACGAACTCGTGCAGTGGTTGCTGCAACAGAACAAAGAACGAGTGTTTGCAACAGCTTCTTTGTCTCAGTTGTATCCCCAAGCCAAGCAATTCAAAGAGCGAGCTAGCGGCGTTTTAGCAATCTCAATCTTCCTATCCTACGCCAAACAAAAGTCATACCATATCCTTTGGTTCCGACCCGAACAAATTCAAACTATAAACTGGGCAGGTAATCCGCAGGATGCTGTGTCGATCGACGAAATTGGAAAAATGCACCTGTGTCCCCGCAAATCCTTTGAACTGTGGCAAGAGACAGTGCGGGAGATGTCTTATCCGTGGCAGATTGCAGAGTTAGAAGCTGCCGCCGAAATGAGACATATCCTCATGCTGGCGGTGTTAGAATTTTCGCAAGCTGCCCTAGAACACGCTGCAGAAAGGGCAGCAATAGCCAATCGTGCCAAAAGCCAGTTCCTGGCCAACATGAGCCACGAGCTCAGAACGCCACTCAATGCCATTCTGGGATTTACCCAGCTTATGAACCGCAGCCCCTATATCCCAGAAGAATTTCAAGAGCATTTAGGGATTATTACCCGTAGTGGAGAACACTTGCTGACATTGATCGACGATGTTTTGCAAATGTCTAGGATTGAAGCAGGGCAATTGGTACTGAGTACAAGCTGTTTTAATCTGCATCGACTGCTGGGTTCTATTAACGAGATGTTCACCCTCAAAGCGTCTGAGAAAGGGTTACATTTGAGCAGCGAGTGGGATGCTACTGTCCCGCGTTATGTCTGTGGCGATCAAGCAAAACTTCGCCAAATTTTGATTAATCTGCTTGGGAACGCGATCAAATTTACAACAACAGGAAGCATAGCCCTGCGCGGACGAGCTTTTTCATCCGATGATATGCCATCCGCTACAAATCGCGATCGCGCCGCTAATCGACCCGATATTAAACCAACTATTACCCTGTGTCTCGAAGTTGAGGATACCGGATCTGGCATTTCTCCCTCAGATTTAGAATCAATTTTTGAGGCTTTCAGGCAAACCAATCGCGGTCGTCACGATCGAGGAACAGGTTTAGGACTGCCTATCAGTCGTGAGTTTGCGCGTCTGATGGGAGGCGATATCACCGTGCGAAGCACCCTGAATCGAGGCTCGACTTTTACCTGCCAAGTCGTTTTGGAACTACCAGAATCCGTTCATTTAGAGGAACCTGAAATTAGCGATCGGATTATCGGGATCGAACCTGGGCAACCTATCTACCGAATTCTAGTAGTAGAAGACGTTCCAGAAAATCGGCAACTGCTGGTGACGCTGCTGGAGTCAGTTGGGTTTGATGTGTGTGCGGTGGAAAATGGGGCAGAGGCGATCGCTCGTTGGCAAACATGGCACCCTGACCTGATTTTGATGGACATTCAAATGCCTGTCATGGATGGTTATGAAGCGACGAGACAGATTCGAGCACAAGAGTCATTAGTCATTAGTCATGGGTCATCAGCAGATAACTCAGGGCAAATGTCAGAGGACAACAGGCAAATTACACGCATCATTGCCCTCACTGCCTATGCTTTTGAAGACGATCGTATTGCCAGCCTGCAAGTCGGTTGCGATGACTACATTGCCAAGCCGTTTAATGAAGACACACTTTTCGACAAAATAGCTCATCACTTGGGCGTCCGCTACTGCTACGCCGAAAAAGTTCCGCCAGACTCATCAGCTTCGCCACCAAAGATATTTACTCCAGACTTGAAAACCATGCCAACCAAGTGGATTGCAGAAGTTCATGAAGCAGCATTAGATCTTAGTGATAATAAGCTTTATGAACTTATCGCTCAAATTCCCAAGGAGAAACAAGATTTCATCGCGGCGATGACATCTCTGGTCGATAACTTTCAGCTTGAAGCGATCGCAACTCTCACCCAGATTTAGGAATAAGACCATGACAGCTTTATTCAAACTTGCGGCCCAAACGAATATTCTCATCGTGGATGATACCCCAGACAATCTGCGCTTGTTAGCCAAAATTCTAGAGTCACAGGGCTATATTGTGCGTAAAGCGCTCAACGGCAGAATGGCACTCCAAGGTATTCAGCGCGACCCACCGAGTCTGATTTTACTTGACATCAATATGCCGGAGATGAATGGGTACGAAGTCTGCCAAAAATTAAAAGCATCGGAAGCCAGTGCTCAGATACCGGTTATTTTTATCAGTGCGCTCGAACGAGTGGAAAACAAGGTACGAGCCTTTGAACTCGGTGGTGTAGACTATATTACCAAACCGTTTCAAGAGCAGGAAGTGCTGATGCGAGTAAAAAATCAATTACTCATCCAACAGCAACGCCAACAACTGCTCGAACAAAATCAACGTTTAGAACACGAAATCCAAGAACGTCTGAGAGCAGAAGCAGAAGTAAGGCAGCTATCCGTGACCGATGAATTAACTGGATTATATAACCGACGAGGCTTCTTTTTACTAGCCAATCAACAATTAAGAATTGCTCGACGCACGCAAACATCCTATTTTATTTTGTTCGCTGATTTAGATGGTTTGAAAAAGATTAACGACACTTTAGGACACGAAATGGGAGATAGAGTAATTGTTGACGCAGCTCAAATATTGAAGCAAACCTTTCGTGAGGCGGATATTGTGGCTCGACTGGGAGGAGATGAATTTGCTTTATTTATTCCTAACTTTTCGGGTGATTCATCTATTGATTTTCATGGTAGACTGCAAGAAAATATAGATCGCTTTAATCAACAGTCCGAGCGAGCTTATATATCAATAAGTCTTGGTGTGGAGTTTGGGGATTTAAACAATGAAGTTTTATTAGAACAATTGTTGGCAAAGGCTGACAAACTAATGTACGATCATAAACGCACCAAATGCTGTTTAAATCCTCAACCGTTCTTTTGAGAACAGGGATATCGAAGCGCCATAAGCATTATTTATTAAACGTGAGTTCAAGCGAGAAAGAGTAAACTGAAAACAAGATAGGGAAACAGCTTGAAGACTTTAGCCCCTCAGCCGGAAAATACGATGCAGTACACATCATCACACCTAAACCTGAGAGGGTGACAACCCCGTTAAAAGCTCTGCCTGTATTAGGTTAAGGGTGTGATAAAAAGATGTCGTCGGTATTTCCCATAATCCTGAGCTAAAATCAACTGACTGAGGCTGTATAAGTGGAGAATTGGCCTACAGTGGCATTCTTTTTTTAAACTGGTATTATTTGCCCAAACCGATTTTATCTATTTTCCCAATCGCGCTAAAAAGATGCCTAACTGAACTGCAATTATTCCTAGTATGGCACTGCCTGCCCAGTAAAAAGCGGCGATGCTGTAAAAGCGATCGCGCCACAAGGCATTTGTCTCTAAACCGTAAGTTGAAAAAGTGGTATAAGCTCCCAAAAAGCCCGTTGCTACCATTAACCGCACTTCCGACGGAATAGTCGCCACCCTTTCAAAAGCGAGGGTGATAAAAAATCCCATAGCCAAGCAACCCGTGATGTTAATAAAAAAAGTTCCGTAGGGAAAAGCCGTACCGAAACGATTGGCAAACCACAAGGTGATATAATACCGGCTCAAAGCGCCGGCAACGGCACCTAAACTAATTGCGATCGGATGGCGCAGATTTGGGTCTTGCAGCATACAGCTATTAAATATTTGCTACTTGATATTGATCTCGATTTAAAATGCAGCGGACTTATGTAAAGTATTGTAGGATTAAATTGGCGATCGCTCTAGCTGTTGGCAATTAAAATTAGGAGAGAGTATTTATGCAAATTGTGCTGGCTACCTTAGACGATGACTTAGTTAGAGCGTGGCAAAGCACTTGCGGCAATATGGAAAATGTCAAGATATACCGCGGCTCAATCTTTGATGTGAAATGCGATGCTATTGTTAGTCCGGGCAATAGTTTTGGTTTCATGGACGACGGCTTAGATTTAGAAATTTCGGAATATTTTGGAGGGCAGGTTTTTCAACGCTTGCAAAAACTAATCCAGGCTCGACATCACGGCGAACTATTAGTAGGAATGGCAGAAGTTTTAGACACCGAGCATGATAAAATTCCCTATTTAATAGCTGCACCAATTATGCGCGTCCCCACAGTTTTAAGAGAAACAGTAAATGTTTATCTAGCAACCCGCGCTATTTTGACGTTGGTAAAGTTTGGCTCAGTCCCAGATGGAACGCCAGTCAAACATATCATTGAAACTATAGCTATTCCCGGCATGGGTACGGGAATGGGCAAAGTGCCACCACATATCTGCGCCAATCAAATGAAAGTCGCGCTCGAAGATATCCTGTTCTCTCAGTACGAATTTCCTCAATCCTTACTGCACGCTCAAAGATGTCACCACTTGTTATATACTGACGAGCGCGAAGATGTGCAGTTGGAAAATTGAAACTCT
The DNA here is from genome assembly GCA_014695175.1 of Microcoleus sp. FACHB-DQ6. Classification (GTDB taxonomy): domain Bacteria; phylum Cyanobacteriota; class Cyanobacteriia; order Cyanobacteriales; family Microcoleaceae; genus Microcoleus. The sequence goes on from JACJNV010000247.1 coordinate 28,053, forward strand.
TAAATTTGCCCGTTTTATTGTGTTGAGAAACCAAGTTTATTGGTGTGTGTTTTTTTAGGTAGAGAGACTTATCACAAATTTAAGTGCGCTACACCGTACCTGCAAGTTGGCGGTATCCTACACACGAGAGCAACTTTGGTAGATATAATGTAAGAGAACTGAGGTCATTCCAACTAGGTAAGCGCGGATACAAAAGTTGATAAAGCTGGAACAAGAATTGCCTAGTTCTTATTAAATGCCAGAATTCTTTCTGGCGCTACACGTACAAAGTCTGTATAAAAGACCACAATTCCATCTGGCGCTACACCTACAAAGTCTGCATCCAGGGACTGTGAGATTTTTTGAAAATGTTTACTACCATAGGAGAAGATTGAGATGACAGATCCAAAAGTAACCGAGGAACCAATTTTAGAGGCAACTCTCGAAACGACGGCGATCGTCAAAAAAGAGATGCCCGACGCGACTGATGAGGCGATCGCAGAAACGGCCGCGCTGTTTGAAGCAATTAAAAAACGCGCCGCCGCCGAAGTGCAAGCAGCGGGCGAACTCACCCGCGAAGCTTATTTAAAAGCTGTCAATAAGGCCTCCGGGGCGATCGAAGAAAATAAGGATCTCGCCCACGAGAGATTCACAGAAGCAGTCAGGCTGATTAAAAAAGAAACTGAGAAAAATTGGCTGGTGGTAGATGCGATTAAAACGCGGGCGCAAGCGCAGGTGCAAGATGCCGGCGAAGTCAGTCGCGAAGCTTATTTGAAAGCAGTGCGACAAGCGCGAGAAGCGGTGGAACAAAATAAATTGATCGAACGCGATCGCATCGAACAAGCTGTTGACCACATTCACACGGAAGCTGAAAAGAATTGGGGAGCATCCCGATTTTGCAAGTAGGCAAAAGTATGATAAAATATATCGCTTTATGGAAAAACCTACACTTAGCTTCCCAAAAAAATCTGTTTTAGAGTCAAGGAGCCATTTT
>JACJNV010000248.1 GCA_014695175.1 Microcoleus sp. FACHB-DQ6
AGCTAAAAAAGGAAGCACGGCCCAAAGCTTCCATGATATTAGTCACCCAGATAATTGCCAGTGTCAACACTACCAACTGATCTCCAGCCATACGAGATGAGCTGACCAACCAAATCCCTGGGACAATCAGCAACCACAGCAGCCGCGACGAGCCAAAAATCAACAGGGAATACCAATTGCGGCTGTTCGTGCGGTCTCCCAGATAGGCTCCCAGCGGTTGCAGCAAATTGGTTAGCTGAGGAATTGAGGCGAGCAAACCAATTTCTACTGTACTGGCACCGAGATCCAGCAAGAAATTACTAAGCAAGGCGCCGCCAATGATACTGGAAAAGACTGTAGCGAAGCCTCCTTCGGTAGTTAATGCCTTGAGGCTTTTCCGAATTTCTCGCTTGGAAATTTTTTGAGGCGGCTTTGGAGGAAATACCGTCTCTGATAATGCCCTATTCTCTTGTTCGACTTTTAATACTAAATCTTTCTCGGTGTGTTGAAAATCTTCAACTATTACTCCTTGGAAGTTTAGTAATCCTGTCAGTAGAGGATTCATGAGGGTTCTTGGTAATATCCGCTACATTAACATATGATAAGCAGAAAACCAATGCTTATTTCGTTTTTCGCCACATCCCCACTAGGATAGATATGTTGAAAAGCTTTTGTAATAAGCAATTATACTTAATCATAGTTGAATTTTCAGAAATGGTACAAGGCGGCTCTTGTCCTCGCAGTAGTTCATTGCAATGAACTATGAATAAAAATCCCTCCCCGTTCCGGGGGAGGGTTCGTCAATTCGCCATCTCAAGACTAAGTGGATGAGCTTGCAGGTGGACCTTCATCCTCAAGTTCTTCTATTAATGGTAATGCTTTCAAACTGGTGCGTCCTGCTTGAATAGCCCCTGCTTGACGCTTGAGTGTTGGGATCAGGACTCGCATTAGCTCACTTACACGCACAGAGCGCTGCTCGTGAACCAACACCAATGGCAGCAGGGCAAACAGCCGCAGGACGGCTGAGAGAGCAAACACCGTTGGCAAGCCACCAAAATCAGTCAGAGTTGCGACAAAGCCACCAACACTAATTCCGATTGCCCCAGTGATTCCAGGAACCGCCGCAGCAACAGCAAAATAAATCGACTGATTGCGTAGCGGTGTCACCGACATCATCAGATTGCCACTGCACAGGTCAATCGCTGCCCAAGTCGCACCGCCGAGTATGTGCAACAAGGGGAACCAAGCCCAAAGGAAAATTGGAGCGGTTCCAGATTCTAGCCACAGTAGAGGCGTCAGAGCCACCAAGATTCCCACAGTTATCATCAGTGGGCGATTGCCAATCCGGTCAGCCAGTCTGCCCCAGAACATCAGCATCAGCAAGTTAGCACCAGCTCCCAAGCTGTTATAGAGCGTTACCACGCTGACATCTAGGTTGAGATCTCCCAGTAAGTAGAGGTTAAAGAAGGGAGCGCTGACGTTAACCGCAAAGCTCCACAAGCCAGAGTAAAACAAAAACCTCAAAAAATTGGCATCCTTGAGGAAGCTAAAAACTTTCCCCCAGGGCGACCCGTGGTGTGTATCCGAATCGGCGGCGTGTACTAGCTGCGGGTTGACATCGGTTATCCAGAACTGAAAGATCAGACTGAGTATTGCGAACACAACTCCCACAACCAACACCACACCGAAGCCCGAGAGCGAACCACCCGGCCACTTCGATACCATTAGACCCAGCAGCGGCACGCCGATGAGATTGGTGGAGGTCACAATACTATTGCGAAAGCCAAAATACCGCCCCCGCAATCGGTCTGGTACTAACACAGCCATCCAGCTAAGAAAGGAAGCACGGCCCAAAGCTTCCATGAAATTACTCAGGCAGATAATTGCCAATGTCAACAGCACCAACTGGTGCGGCTGGATACGGGATGAGCTGACCAACCAAATCCCTGGCACAATCAGCAACCACGGCAGCCGCGACGAGCCAAAAATCAACAGGGAATACCAGTGGCGGCTCTTGAGGTGGTCTCCCAGATAGGCTCCCAGCGGTTGCAGCAAATTGGTTAGCTGAGGAATTGAGGCGAGCAGACCAATTTCTACTGTACTGGCACCGAGATCCAGCAAGAAATTACTCAGCAACGCGCCGCCAATAATACTGTAAAAGATGGTAGCAAAGGCACCTTCGGTAGTTAATGCTTTGAGGCTTTTCCGAATATCTCGCTTGGGAATTTTAAGATGCGGATTTGTAGTAAATACCGTCTCTGATAATGCCTTATTGTCTGGGATTTCCTGAATGGCCAGAGGAGCCAGGGGACTCGTTTCTACTAAAATGTTATCTTCTTGTGGATGCAGCATATTATCTAGGCAATATTTCAACAGTTAATCGGAACTACATTACTGCTTTGCTCTGAGTACACTTCTCAAGACAAATGTCCTAAAGAATGCTTTATTTAAATCCTGTAATGGCAACCCCTTACCTGCTAAGCGTTAATTAGTAAACGCCATAAAGTATTTCAGAAATCTAACCACAACCTGTCCCCAAACAGCCAGGTTTTTTATACAGAACTTATATATAAAAATACTCTCTATTCTAGTATAGTTGAAATCCCATAATTTGCAAAAAATATTTATAGGAAACTTTTATTTTTTTAAATAAAATTAAAACTTTCAGTTACACTATTTGCTTAAATTATTTGAGAGTTAATCGTTAAAAGTTATTTCTCAAGATAGATGTCTTGGTCAACTCTGAGGAGGATGCAGATATGCTACCTCTAAGGTATCTGCAGTTAGAAGTTGAGTTGGTAGATTTCAACTCGACCAAACTTTCCTAGAGTGACTTCATCTTCAAGCGGAAGAATTTTTAATGAGGATTTTAAGGAGTAGGATCGATGCAACTGAAGCCAATAAATTAGCAGGTGGTTGCCGTTGTTGGGCTTTGAGGGGCATCGGACTTGAGGTAAGCCTCCAGTTTGTTTCATGAGGGAGGGGCAAAAGGAAGGGGTTGTCTCTGCTGGCAGTCAGGTGGGGCTAAATTCTTTGGTGGGCGAGATTTTTATCTCTGGCGGTGAGGCAACCCCTTTCGTTTCAAGATAGGTCGATCGCCCTAGCAGTACATTCCATTAGCTAGAGGAGAGGAAATGGATCGCAGCTTAGGATGTTTAATAAAACAGGGAATTTTCTAGGGAACGATGAGCTTATTACTAATAGATATGGATGGTACGCTCCGTGAACCGCTCAGCGGACAACAATACTTCCAACATCCCAAAGATCAACGCATTATTGAAGGTGCCCAGATTGCCCTTGGCGCCTACAAAGAGGATTGGATAATTGTCGGCATCACCAACCAAGGTGGAGTTGCCGCCGGTCATAAGTCTATGCAAGAGTGCATCAAGGAACAGCAATACACGCTTGAGTTATTCCCGGAGTTGAGAGAAATCTACTTCTGCCCAGACTTTGAGGGTAAAAAGTGTTTCCGCGTCACCGATCACAATGTTTATAACCACAGCCAAACTAAGTGGTCCCGACAGTACCGCAAACCGCGATCGGGTATGTTGCAACTAGCAATGGTCAGACACAAACACACCCCGCAAAATTCGCTGTATGTGGGCGATCGCCCCGAAGATGAACAAGCGGCGCAACGAGCAGGTATACCCTTTCAATGGGCATGGGACTGGATCGAGCAACATCAAGAGGCGATCGCTTCCAACCTTACAGAAGTATAGTAATCGATAGGATAGTCATGGAACGAGAGATTACAGATAGCAACGGCATTACCTGGGTATGTATTCAAGCCTATTCTGGGATTTCCCACAATGCAGAAAACCAGGATGCGGCTCAGGTTAAAGGACAAGAAGATACGTACTGGGTAGTCTGTACACCTAGTGGTGGCGCAAAGTCAGTGCGGCTCAAGCTTCAGGGCGAATGGGAAAAATCCTACTCTGACGAGATGTTGCTCAATGAAATTCAAGCACAGCAGGGGGAATGACCACAGCAAAATCAAGAGGTCTGGACAATACCGCAAACCGCGATCGGGTATGCTGCAAC
>JACJNV010000249.1 GCA_014695175.1 Microcoleus sp. FACHB-DQ6
GCGTGGCTTTACTGAACCATGTAATTATAGTTCATTTGATCTTATCTTCTCTGTTTGACCCTCACGAGTGAGTGTCAGTAACATCATACCTCATCTTTCTGAGAAAGGCTATACTTAATGACTTACTAAACCAAACGCAGGCAAATATTTATTGCCTGGTCAGAGCATCCAATCTCCAACAAGGTATCGAAAAAATTCAAAAAAGTCTAGAACGCTATTTACTTTCTAATCCACCTATTAGCAACCGCATCATCCCAGTTTTAGGAGATTTATCTCAACCCTTGTTAGGGCTTACATCACATGAATTTCGCGCACTGGCAAGCAAAATAGATGTAATTTACCACAATGGTGCATCAACAAATCTGGTTTATCCATACTCTGCATTAAAAGCGGTAAACGTTCTCGGTACGCAGGAAGTTTTGAGATTAGGCTGTATTATCAAAACAAAACCAGTTCATTTCATTTCTACCGTTGGAGTGTTTTGCTCGGATATTTACTATCAGGCTAAAGTAGTCCTAGAACAAGATAAATTGGCTGATGGTGAAAGCCTTTCTGAAGGCTATGGTCAAAGTAAATGGGTTGCTGAAAAATTAGTTATGACTGCCCATTCTAGAGGGATACCTGTTTATATTTATAGACCGGGATTCATCGCCGGAGACAGCCAAACAGGTATTCGCAATACTGCCGATTTAATCAGCAGAATGCTTAAAGGCTGCATTCAAATGGGAAAAACACCAGATTTAGACATCCTGTTAGACATGACTCCGGTGGATTATGTCAGCCAAGCGATCGTTCATTTATCCAAACAAAAAGAATTGGTCGGTAAAGCTTTTCATTTAGTTAATCCTCACCCCATTTCTTGGAATCAGCTTTGCGATTCAATTCGCTCTTTTGGCCACTCCCTTGAACGCATTCCTTACGAACAGTGGCACTGCGAGTTATTAAAAGTTGTTGATAATTCACCAGAAAATGCTTTGCATCCACTGGTCAGCCTTTTCTCTGATGAAACCGTATCTGCACAGACGATTACACTTCCTTGCTTTGATTCTCAAAACGTGATCGATGGTTTAGTTGGTAGCTGCATTAGCTGTCCACCTATAGATGAAAGATTGTTAAATACTTACTTATCGTACTTACTGAAGTTTTGACTAACCGCGCCTTATACCAATTCTCTAAATGCCGACTACAGATAACGCCTCCCATATATATGCTCTTCCAAGAATTATAGATATTGTCTACTTATTTTGACGAACAGTAGAAACTAAAACTAGAAAACTTAGCGTGGGAAAAAATTCCGAGTTTTGATTTTTAAAAAATGCCCGATCAGATGACTCAACGTGAGTTCAATGGAAAATTTAAGTGTATTGGGTGGTCACAAATCACAGAAAAATACCACAACTAGGGACGAAACGGAGGGAAACACTGCCAACACCGGAAGCGGCACTGCCAGCGCTAACACCACCGCAGCCGGAAGCATCAGCAGCAGAACCAGTCTCCGCTCCATCCCAGAAGAGTAGTCTGACTCACCGATTGCAAGCACCCGACAAAGAAGCGACGGTCAGGTTTACGGTGGATATGTCCGAATCCCTGCACCGTAAGCTGTCGATGCTGGCAGCCAGGACAGGGCGCAAGAAAGTGGATATCGTGCGGGTGTTGCTAGAGGATGGGTTGAAGGAGGTGGAGGGGTAGGGATTCGGCGTTGCATAATACAGGGATGATCTGCATTCACGCTTGTATCAAAAAAAGTTTGTAAAAATGGTCACAGTCGCGGCAAACAAAACTACTTGTGGCGTGAGTGTGGAAAGCAATTTGTTTAAATTTTATTCCCCCAAAAGATACCAAGACTCAATTAAGGAGCAATGCTTGACAATGTACGTCAATGGTCAGGGATTTCGGGCTATTGAAAGAATAACTGGAGTTAATCCTAATACAGTTATTAACAGGGTAAAACAAGGGGCTTTTTCTTTACCTGATACTCCGGATTATGAAGAACTTCCCGAAGTAGCACGGGTTAGAGGAACCTCCCACTTTTGGCGCTAAAAAAAAATTGTTGTGGACGGCTGGAAACAAGAGAGTCATAGGCATTTTAGCATTCGTTTTAGGAGACACAAGTGCCGAGAAATTTTAGAAGTTGTGAAAAATAGTTAGGAGAAGAGAAGATTTTTTATGTGATGGATGGCTGCTATGTTTATGACAAATTTATTAACGATTGCGACCGGGTTATCTCGAAAACGTATAGGACACGAGTTGAGGGAGAGACTCGACTCAGACATTATTTAGCCCGACTTCATCGACAAACTCTTTGCTATTCTAAGTCTGAAGAAATGCTCAAACTATCAATTCGCTTGCTTTTGTATTATTCAAAATATGGGACGGTCCCTACGGTAGCATAAATCATCTCTTAATTGTGCAACGCCGACGAAGGAGGCGGTGCTGCTGGATACAGTTTTAGAGCAAGTCGATCGCGACTTACAGGTTTTAGATCACCTGGGATTGGGCCTCCGCTACTGTTGGGAAACCCACATCCATGCTGACCATATCATCGGGGCGGGCAAACTGAGACAGCAAACGGGTTGTCGGGTGTTAGTGCCCCAAAATGCCAGTGTCAAGTCTGCCGATCGCTCAGGAAGCGATGGCGAAACCTTAGTCTTGGGGGAGGGTACAAATTGAGGCGATCGCCACACCAGGCCACACCCCCAGCCATCTGGTTTATTTAGTCAATAACACCCATTTGTTAACAGGGGATACCCTACTAATTCGAGATTGTGGAGGTACAGACTTGCAATGTGGGATGCGGGAACTCTTTACGATACGGTGATGCAACGGTTGTTTACCCTGCCAGAGGGGACTCTATTTTATCCCGCCCATGATTACAAAGGGCGCACCGTTCCCACAATTGGGGGAGAAAAGCGCCTCAATACTCGATTTGCCGATCGCAGCGGCGAACAATTTATCAAGATTATGAGCCATCTGGGTTTTAGCTATCCCAAGAAGATGAACGAAGCCGTAGCCGTCAATGAATACTGTGGCGATTTCATCCCCGAAGCAAGTCTAAATAATGGCACGAGTGCCGCGATCAATGTTGAGCGCGAAAAAGTCGAACTGACGCTATCGACCAATACTGAAATCTATGAGGATTACTTAGCCAGGTACATTTAGGGGAAGCAGGGGCTAGGGAAAGCAGGGGCTAGGGGGTAGGGGAAGAAGGCAAGAAGGGAATAGTATCAGCTTTCACGAAATCAGAACCTCCTAGGTAGCCCTGGCGGTTGTTATATCTAGTTGACAAAAATAAACATTATTTATGTCCAGCTACTTATTTGCTGGATTTTTAGGAAAAACGCTTGATTGAAAACATCAGCTATGTCATAATTCTAAAAATTAAGTACAAAATCTTTATCGGTTTACCGTAGTTTAGGGAGTTTGTACCACCTTTCCTCTGGCTGTAAGCCACATTTTAAGTTTTTTAGGATTTATAGCAACCGCCAAGGTGGCTAGAAGAGTCTAAATTACTGAAACCCTTAATTCTATTCCCTTCTTCCCCTAGTCCCTAGTCCCTAGCCCCTAGCCCCTAACCCCTTCTTCAGGAGATTTATGGTTATGAATTTGAGATTTTTTCGGGGAATCTGGAAAAGATCCCTTAAGCCCTCTGTTTTGGTAATAGTGGCGATCGCAACCTTGGTGGGAGTTTCACTCTTCTCGATTTCACCGCTGACTGCAACCCCCAGCGCCAAAATTCAATTTGTTTCTCCCAATTGGGTAACAGCCAACGCAAAAGATCCAAATTTGCGAATTTTGGATGTGCGAAATGCGCCTCTGGAGTATATTGGAGGCCATGTTCCAAACGCAGTACACATTGCAGATACTGCGTTTCGTGGCCCCGACGGATTTTTGCCCGTGCAGTATTGGGATACCCAGAAATTAGCTTCGATCTTTTCTCGATCTGGTGTTAGCAGTAACAGTCGCGTTCTCGTTTATTCCGATGCACGAGATATTTTGGGATCGACAATGGTTGCTTATTTACTAGAGCGATCTGGAGTAAAAGATATTGCAGTTTTAGATGGGGGATATACAGGATACAAAGCCTCTGGGCAACCTGTTGTTAAGGAATATCCCAAATACAAGTTTACACAGTTTGCGGTTCAAGATAATCCCTCAATTCGCGTTAACCTTCAACAGGTTGGAGAATTAATTGGTAAACCAGGTGTTGTTTTTATCGATCCTAGACCAGGTGATTTATTCCGAGGTGAGAAAGATATCTGGGTACGCAATGGGCACATTCCTGGTGCGAAAAATATTCCCTGGCCTGCGTTTACGGAAGCCGAGAACTCTCAGGAGACTCTCAAAAACCCTCATCAGTTGAAGTCGCTGGATGAGATTCGCAAAATCCTGGCGGACAAGAAGATTAAGCCTTCAGATGATGTGATTGTGTCATGCAGCACTGGGCGTGAAGCAACATTACAGTATGTCGTGCTAAAACATCTTTTGGGATATCCTAAAGTTCGGATCTACGACGGTTCTTGGACTGAGTACAGTACGTCTAATTTGCCAGTTGAAACTGGGCCGGAAAAAGTTTAGTTATTTGGTGCTAAAAGGTATGAAAGTTTTGATTTCATCACTTGTTGTTTTGGCTACTGTAACAGTAATATTTGGGTGTGATTTGGTACATCTAAGTCAACCTGCTTTAGGCAGTTGCGATCCGCCACCGGAAGAACCGAAGAACCCACCTAAGAAGTAGTAAAAATGAGTTCATCAGTTTCTGGGGAGCCGTTATGGGCTCCTTTTCGTCCCGATCGCTTGATAATTGCGATCGCCTTAGCACTTTTTACTGTTGGGGCAATTACACTCAATCGTTATGGTTGGCAGCAAAGCCTATTGTTCTTGATTGGTGGGTTGCTGGGCTTAACGCTTTACCATTCTAGCTTTGGCTTTGCCAGTGCTTACCGCAAGTTACTGGTGCATAGAGACGCGCGGGGAGCGATCGCACAAATTATCATGCTGGCGATCGCTACTGTTTTGTTTGCGCCGACTCTGGCAGCCGGAACGGTATTGGGGCAGCAGGTGCGGGGTGCTGTTGCGCCTGTAGGCGTTCAAGGGGCGATCGGTGCCTTCCTGTTTGGGATTGGAATGCAGCTTGGGGGAGCCTGCGGCTGTGGCACTTTGTATACCGTTGGTTCCGGTAGTCTCACTCTGCTGATGACGCTGGTGACATTTTGCATTGGAGCATTTGCAGCCAGCTTAACCCGACAGTTGTGGGTGAATTTGCCTGCTTTGCCGGCGATTTCTTTGGCAGATAATCTTGGCTGGTTTTGGGCAGTGGTTTTGCAACTGACAATTTTCGCTGCTTTGTTTGTTGCTCTCGGGCGCATTTTCCCTTCTGCAAAAGCTCTTTCTTCTCCTCCCCTAACTTCTTCCCCTCCGCTTTTCCCCTCCTCGCTAACTCAGCTAATTTACGGCCCTTGGTCGCTACTCACAGGTGCGATCGCGCTGTCACTGCTCAACTGGCTGACGCTGATCCTGTCTGGGCAACCCTGGCGGATTACCTGGGGCTTTGCGCTGTGGGCGGCTGAGATTGCATCGTTTTTGGGGTGGGACTCTACCAACAGCCCATTTTGGAAGACTGCCAACGCTCAGGCTGCCCTCACAAATGGCGTGTTTGCAGATGTCAGTTCGGTGATGAATGGTGGAATCGTTATAGGAGCACTGCTAGCGGCAGGGTTAGCAGGGCGATGGGTTCCAACTTTTGGGCCTTCCAAACAGATTATGGCGGCGGCGATATTAGGTGGCTTACTGATGGGCTACAGTGCATTTCTTGCCTATGGTTGCAATGTGAGTGGTTTCTTTGGGGCGATCGCGTCTACCAGTTTGCACGGCTGGCTGTGGATTGTGGCTGCACTTCTGGGAACTGCGATCGGGGTGCGGTTACGACCTTTGTTTCGGCTACCTAATTAGCGTAACGGAACTTATAGAACCCATATGGTTTCCCTCCAACTACTGATCCTGATTACAGTTTTTTTAGCGACCAGCATGATCAGCGTGATTACAGGCAGCACCTCCTTAATTACGGTGCCTGTAATGTTGCAGATGGGCATTGCACCGCGCACGGCTTTAGCCACTAATATGCTGGCACTCACGTTTATGAGTATTGGTGCAACGTTACCGTTTCTGAAGCAACAGACGATTAATCTAAGACGCTTGCCTCTCTTGATTGGGCTGACTCTGATTGGCTCAATTCTAGGAGCAGGATTAGTCCTGGTAATACCGTCAAAGTCCTTACCGCAGATTGTTTCGGCTGCCATGATTGCGGTTGCTGTTTTCTCGATCGCGAATCATCGAGGTGGCGTTCTTCCGGCAGCCGATCGCCCATCACGGGCAGCCCAAATACTCGGTTATGTGGCAACGTTTGGGCTGGGTATCTATGGTGGTTTTTTCAGTGGCGGGTACGTCACCTTGCTAACGGCTGCCTATGTGGCGCTCTTTCGGATGACTTTTGTGGAAGCGATCGCTACAACCAAGCTGGTGAATATCTTTTCCTCGCTCGTTGCAACGGGGGTTTTCACAGCGGCTGGCATCGTTGATTATCGATTGGGCATCATCTTAGGTATTGCCATGTTTATTGGGGGCATCATCGGCTCACAGGTGGCTCTCAAACTTAGCAATCGCTGGTTACGTCGGATTTTTTTGGCGACTGTTGTAATCCTCGCCGTCAAAACCATGATGGGATAGAAAATTCCTAGTCTTCGCTTGATCTTGAGTGTGTCTTGCTGTAAGATAAGTCAAATACTACGGTAAATCGATCAACTTATCGTATAAACTACGTAAGTCCTAATTAAGCGAGACATTCACCAAGGAGTTGAGGAGACGAATCATGAGCAAGTGGTTTGCCATTGCCAGACGTAGGTTACTGCTATTTTTTATTTCTGGGCTGTTTCTCTCGCTATTAGTCAATGCCTGTAATTCTTCCTCTCCTGGAACTAACACTACAGCAGCATCCCCAGGCTCATCTCCTACGGCAGTTCCTACGGTAGTACGTTTAGATTATGCCTACTACAATCCTGTCAGTCTCGTACTCAAAGAGAAAGGCTGGCTAGAAGAAGACTTAGCCAAAGCCAATATCAAAGTCGAATGGGTTCTCAGTCAAGGTAGTAACAAGGCATTAGAGTTTCTCAATGGCAGCAGCATTGATTTTGGCTCGACTTCTGGTGCTTCCGCACTGATTGCAAAAGCCAATGGTAATCCCATCAAGTCTATTTACGTTTACTCAAAGCCCGAATGGACAGCATTAGTAACTACGGCGAATTCTTCCATTCAAAAAGTCGCCGATCTAAAAGGCAAAAAAGTTGCAGCAACGCGCGGAACAGATCCGTTTATTTTCTTGTTGCGTGCCTTGGATCAAGTCGGCTTGACTACCAAAGATGTGGAAATTGTGCCTTTGCCCCACGCTGACGGTAAAGCTGCCCTTGAGAAAGGCGATGTCGATGCGTGGGCTGGTCTCGATCCATTTATGGCACAGACAGAAGTAGAAAAAGGCTCGAAACTCTTCTTCCGCGATCCCAAACTAATTAGTCAAGGCTTTTTGAATGTCCGCGAGGCATTTGCCAAACAATATCCTGAACAAGTTAGTCAAGTGCTAAACGCCTATGAGAAGGCAAGGAAATGGGCGATCGCAAATCCTAGTGAACTCAAGCAAGTGGTGATTAAAGCATCGAAGCTGACAGACTCGGTAGCAACTAAACAATTAGAGGAGCGAACCGATATATCAAGCTCATCGATTGGTGACGAACAAAAAGCCGTGATTAGTGCTGCTGGGGATGTCTTGAAAAAAAGCGGCGTGATCGAGAATTCCGTTGATGTCATTACAGTAGTTAACAATTTAATCGATCCGCAGTATGTGGCAAAGGTTGCCAAATCCTAAGTAAAAAACATCTGCTGTGGATATACACCAACTCACCAACGCATATCAGAAAATTGAAAATTGAGAATTAAAAAATAAATTCATCATTTTTAATTTTGCATTTTTAAATTTTAATTCCCCTCCAAAGGTATCTATGCTTGACAGCAAACACTAAGTTATGGAACAAAGACTTGCGATCGCAATCCCAAGCGCACAAACAGGTAATATTTGGCAACTTCTCAGCCGTCTGGGCAGAGCAAAAGGCTTGCTCCTGCCAGTCTTTCTCTTAATATTGTGGGAAACTATGTCTAGGTTTGGCTTGGTTGCTCCTAACTTGTTACCTGCTCCCTCAACTATTGTCATAACAGTTTGGAAACTCGGTGCAGCAGGGGAACTATGGCAGCACATCAGCATTACACTCTATCGGGTTTTTGTTGGCTTCTTGATTGGTACATTCTTGGCCACTATTTTAGGAGGATTAACAGGCTATTCTTGCCTAATTCACGATTTACTAGACCCACTTTTGCAGTCACTCCGTAACATTCCTTCCCTCGCATGGGTGCCGCTATTCATCCTCTGGATGGGAATTCATGAGCCTTCTAAAATTGCTCTGATCGCCGTTGGAGTCTTTTTCCCCGTTTACTTAAATCTCATGAGCGGCATTCACAATGTCGATCGCAAATTGGTTGAGGTTGGCAAAATCTATAGACTTAATGATTGGCAGCTTATCAGTCGTGTGTTCTTGCCCGCGACATTGCCTGCCTACATAGTCGGTTTGCGAAGTGGCTTGGGTTTGGGCTGGATGTTTGTCGTGGCGGCTGAATTGATGGGAGCCAGTCAGGGCTTAGGCTTCTTATTGATCGACGGGCAAGCGACTGGACGACCCGCCATCACCCTCGCCAGCATTCTCTTGTTTGCGATTTTCGGAAAAGTGACTGACTCAATTATTGGCCTTGCATCGCATTGGCTACTCCATTGGCAGGATGTTTACGCTTCCAACCATTAGTTCAAAGTGTTAGTTTAAAGCATTCGTTCAAAGCGCCAATGAGGAAACATATATGCTACTTATCGAAGGACTACATAAACGATTTCAAAATGGCTTTGTCGGGTTAGAGTCTATTGATTTAGCTGTTAACCGTAGCGAAATTGTTAGTTTTATTGGCACGAGTGGTTGCGGCAAAAGTACACTTTTACGGCTCATTTCTGGATTAGATTTGCCCACTTATGGAGATGTGCGAATAGACAATATTCGCATTGACAAACCTCATCCCGAAATTGGTGTGATCTTTCAAGAACCTCGCCTGATGCCTTGGTTAACCGTCTGGGAAAATGTGCAGTTTGGTTTGCATCATTTACCGAAGGATGAACGCAAGGCACGGGCAAGTGATGCTCTAGTTAAGGTTGGATTACAAGATTTTGCTCGTTTGCTGCCGCGCCAACTATCAGGAGGAATGGCTCAACGGGTGGCGATCGCGCGTGCCCTTGTTACTAATCCTTCTATTTTATTGCTAGATGAACCCTTTAGTGCTCTCGATTCCTTTACTAGAATGCAATTACAGGATCGTCTGTTAGAAATTTGGCAATCCGATCGCCAGACCATTATTCTAGTGACCCATGATGTTGAAGAAGCACTGATTTTAAGCGATCGCGCGATCGTTATGCGTGGCAACCCTGGACGCATCCATCTTGAGCTAGATATCGAGCTGCCCCGTCCCCGCAGGCGTACCGATCGCGATTTGCAATATTGGAAAGAAAAATTATTGAGTACCTTGGATTTATCCAATACGCAAACTGTTCCCTTAGAGGTTTAAATTCCAGGCTGAGAGCGCAATTAACATCTAAATACAGGCAAGGGAAACGCCGCTCCGATCTCTCGCCCTGAGCGAAACCCAAGAGCTGATATCTAATCCGTTGACATCGGAATTATTCTCTCTCTTCTCTTTCTCTGTGTCCTCTGTGCCCTCTGTGGTTTAATCATTCCGATACAACCGGAATTGATATGACGCACCCGAAAATCGTTTTTTAAATGTCGAACAGCTTATCTCACAACCTAAATCCTAACTCAGCAAAAATTGACTTCAATCATGACTACTAAAATACTCCCAAGCTACGATCCAACCCTCTTTCAAGGAGCCATTTCTTATTACCTGCAATATCGACCGCGCTACCCAAATGCTCTTTACGATTTAATCTCACAGGAATTTCAATTAGATGGGCAAGGCAAGCTTCTCGATCTCGGCTGTGGGATTGGCTTGGTAGCGATCGCCTTACACGATCGATTTCAATCTGTTGTGGGTATCGATCCCGATCCAGAAATGCTCGAAGTTGCCAAGCAAGAAGCTAAACTGGCTCATGCTTCAAATATCGCTTGGGTAAGGGATTTAGCAGAAAATATTTCCCCGGCAATTGGTACATTTTCCCTTGTCACCATTGGTCGTGCTTTTCATTGGATGGATCAAGAACTGGTGCTACAGCGCAGCTACGATGTGCTCGATCGCACCAGTAACGCTAATAGGGGGATAGCGATTATTCAAACTGAAAAAGATATTTGGTCAAATGACTCTGTTTGGGCACAAAATGTGCTAGCGACGATCAAACGGTGGCTAGGAGAAGAGCGGCGTGTGGGATCGAGTAGCGTTCCTTTGCTCTACAAATCTGATTTAGAAGTTTTGGATCGATCGCCATTCGTTCGGATTAAGCGCCATAATATTGACTTTCAAAAACACTGGACGATTGATAATTTTATTGGTTATCTCTACTCCACCGCTTACTGCCGCCGTGATTACTTTAATGGCGATACTTCTGTATTTGAAGCGGAAATTAAAGCAGCAATTCTCAGTGCAGAACCTTCAGGTCAGTTTGTTGAAGATGTACCGATTTCTGTTTACTTGGGTTTTAAGGACTGACCAACCTATAGGAATCCTAAATCATTTGTACCTCATTACTTCCCTCGATTTTGTATTATCAATATGGAAATATCCCTGGTAGACTCGAAAAGCACAACACAACAAGACAGCAAGCAAGATTATGTAGCGATCGCGAAATCACTTGCTCAAGAATTTGCTGCTACTGCCATCGAACGAGATCGTCTTGGCGGTACGCCAAAGTATGAACGCGATCGCATTCGCTCTAGCGGTTTGCTCAGTTTGATTATTCCTAAAGAATATGGCGGTATTGGCGAAACATGGATCGCTGCACTCCAAATTTCCCGCGAGTTGGCAAAGACTGATAGTTCTCTAGCCCATGTTTACTCCTATCATCATTTAGGGGTTGTGATCCCGCATCTTTTTGGCACGGAGGAGCGCAAGGCTCAGTTCTACAAAGATACGGTCACAAACAATTGGTTTTGGTGCAATGCTCTCAATCCCCTCGATCGCCGTTCGACTTTAACTCCTGATGGTACAGGCTTTTTACTGAACGGGACAAAAAGCTTTTGCTCTGGCTCCAAAGATTCTGATATCTTACCCATAACTGCGGTTCGTCAAGATACCTCCGAACTCACAATTATTGTAATTCCCACTCAAAGAGAGGGAATACAAATCCATGACGATTGGGATAATATCGGGCAACGTCAAACCGATAGCGGTAGTATTAGTTTCGACCAAGTGCGCGTTTATGAGTCGGAAGTGTTTGGCGATCGCACCCGTGCTGATATTCCTTTCCGTACTTTACGAGCTTGTTTGACGCAAATAAATCTTGCCCATATTTATCTGGGTATTGCAGAAGGAGCATTTGCTGCTGCCAAAGACTATACTTGCACCCAAGGACGACCCTGGTTGACTTCCAATGCTCCTAGTGTGACGCAAGATCCCTACATTCTGAAACACTACGGGGAAATGTGGGTCGATCTGCAAGCGGTTAGCAGTTTGACGGATCGAGCCGCCGCCATTGTGCAAGCAGCTTGGGAAAAAGGCATAGATTTAACAACAGAAGAACGTGGAAAATGCGCGATCGCGATCGCAACGGCAAAAATTGCTGCCACAAAAATAGGTTTAGATGTGACAAGTCGCATTTTTGAAGTGATGGGGGCGCGTGCTACCACCAGTAAATATGGTTTCGATCGCTACTGGCGTAATCTGAGAACGTTTACGCTACATGATTCTGTTGACTATAAAATTCACGATCTGGGTAACTGGGTACTCAACGATCAGCTCCCCAATCCCAGCTTTTATACGTAGAAATCATCATTCAAAAAGGATGTTTTATCTTCAATTTTTCTCCAGAAACTTGGTGGATGGACCCAGAGCATCCCGAATTTGTACAGTATTTACGCAACTGCACAATTAGTAAGGTGCGTCAGACGATCGAACCCTAACGATCTCGTTCAATCGCTGCATCTGACGCACCCTATTAAATCGGGAGGTTCCTGATGGACTGAAGTGCTGTAACCATGAGCGATCGCACTCCAAAATCTTAACCCCCGAAAGTGAACAACTATTAACTCCGGTAATTTTATCGGAATATGGTGGTATACTGCCATAAAGTTACTCTCAATCCCTTCCTTATTGATATTTATGTGGATTAAGTTCTCAAAAACCAAGCCTTTAGGCATTTTGACTTACTACCGCCCAAATTTCCTTTCTCCAAGAGGTCGCAGTCTTTCCCTGCTGTTTGCAACCGGACTCGGCTTGAGTTTGGGAGTAGCGGCTTGTTCTAGCAGCAATGCCGTACAAAACTCGGATGCTCAACTAACCACTGCAACTAACACTCCCGCACCTACAAAAAGCGTTACTGTTAACATCGGCTTCCAAAAGTCGGCTACCGTTCTCAACGCTCTTAAAACCAAAGGCGACTTAGAAAAAGCCTTAGCAGCCTCCAAATCTTCTGTAAAATTTGTAGAATTTCCGGCTGGGCCACCATTATTAGAAGGAATGAATGCAGGCAGTATTGACTTTGGCTACACAGGAGAAGCGCCGCCAGTTTTTGCCCAAGCTGCCGGAACACCATTAGTTTATGTTGCTTACGAAACATCCAATCCTCAGTCTGAAGGTATTGTGGTTCCCAAGGATTCACCCATACAAACTGTTGCCGATCTGAAAGGCAAAAAAGTTGCTTTTGCCAAAGGATCTAACACTAATTACTTAATAGTTAAAGCTTTAGAAGCGGCTGGACTTCAATACAGCGACATCACTCCTGTTTTTCTCAAACCAGCAGAAGCTCGTGCCGCTTTTGAAGGCGGAAATGTCGATGCTTGGGCGGTTTGGGACCCGTATTTAGCAGCAGCAGAAAAAACCGCAGGCGGACGACTGATCAAAGATGCCACAGGAATTGCTGCTAATCGAGGTTACTATCTTGCTCGTAAGGCTTTTGTTGACGAACATCCTGAGATTTTAAAACTGATTTTAGATGAGGTAAAAAAGGTAGATCGATGGGCGGCGGGCAATCCAGTAGAAGTTGCTAAATTTTTGGAGACGCAATTAGGAATAGAAGCCTCCGTCTTAGAAGTGTCAGAAAAGCGACGTAAGTATGGCGTTTTTCCCCTAACGGATGAAGAGATAGCCGGACAGCAGGAAATTGCTGATACTTTCCATAAATTGGAGCTTATTCCTAAGCCAGTTCAGGTTAAAAAAATCGTGTTGAAAGACAGTAAGTAGAGTAATTAGCAAGAGGAAATCAACGTGAATACTCAATGGATAAAAACCGATGTGTTGGTAATTGGTGGCGGTACGGCGGGCACTATGGCTGGCATTAAAGCTAAACAGGCAAATCCTGACAGCGAAGTGCTGATTTTAGAAAAGGCAAATATTCGTAGAAGTGGTGCGATCGCAATGGGAATGGATGGCGTAAATACTGCTGTCATTCCCGGTCATTCTACACCCGAACAGTACGTCCGCGAAATTACCCTTGCTAATGACGGTATCCTCAACCAAAAAGCTGTTTATCAAACCGGAAAATTAGGCTATGAAGTCATCCAAGAGTTAGAAAGTTGGGGAGTGAAATTTCAGAAAGATGCTCAGGGGAACTACGACTTAAAACAAGTTCACCGCGTCGGCAAATATGTGTTACCAATGCCCGAAGGTAAAGACCTCAAACAAATTTTAACTCGACAGGTGAAACGCCACAAAGTTAAAGTTACAAATCGAGTCATGGCAACCCGTGTTTTAGTACAAAAAGGACGCGCTACGGGTGCTGTTGGCTTTGACGTGCGAAATGGTGATTTTGTAGTAATTCAAGCCAAAGCTGTCATTCTTTCTACAGGTGCTTGCGGCCGTTTAGGACTACCCGATTCTGGCTATCTTTATGGCACTTATGAAAATCCGACTAATGCCGGAGATGGCTATTCAATGGCTTACCACGCAGGAGCAGAACTGAGTAATATTGAGTGCTTTCAAGTCAATCCATTAATTAAAGATTATAATGGCCCCGCTTGTGCTTATGTTGCCGGGCCCTTTGGTGCTCATACTGCTAATGCCGAAGGTCATCGCTTCATTAGTTGCGATTATTGGAGCGGTCAAATGATGCTGGAAATCTGGAAGGAGTTAAACTCTGGCAAAGGCCCGATTCAATTAAAAATGACTCATCTCGATGAGGATACGATCGCTGAAATTGAATCAATTCTTTGGTCAAATGAGCGGCCGAGTCGAGGCAGATTTCATGAAGGTAGAGGGGAAAATTATCGCTCTCACGGCGTAGAGATGCACATTTCAGAAATAGGGCTATGCAGCGGTCACAGTGCCTCTGGTGTTTGGGTGAATGAAAAGGCAGAAACAACTGTGCCGGGACTCTATGCAGCAGGAGATATGGCCAGCGTTCCTCATAATTATATGATCGGCGCGTTTGTGTTTGGCAGAATAGCAGGAACTAATGCCATTGATTACATCCAAGATGTAGAGTCTATCGAGCCGGATGCTGATTTTCTGGAAGCAGAGAAAGCGCGAATTTATGCACCTTTAAATCTGCCGAATGGAATTCCTCACACGCAAGTAGAATATAAGTTGCGGCGCTTGGTGAATGATTATTTACAGCCGCCGAAAGTAGGAAATAAACTTGAAATTGGGCTGAATAATTTTGTCCGCTATCACGAAACCTTAGAGGAAATGGGCGCTCGCGATGCCCATGAGTTAATGCGCTGTATGGAAGTTCACTTTATTCGAGACTGTGCGGAGATGGCCGCGAGAGCTTCTTTGTATCGCCGTGAAACTCGTTGGGGGCTTTATCATTATCGATTAGATTACCCTGACAAGAATAATGAAGAGTGGTTTTGCCATGTTAACTTGAAAAAAGAAGAGTCGGGAGAAATGAGATTGTTTAAGCGTCCAGTTGAGGCTTATATTGTGGAGGTGGATTTGCATAAAGAGGATTATGATGTTGTCGCTCGTTAGAGTTATTATAGCGAGTGAATGTATTTTGTAAGGTGGGTTTTACTTTACATATTGCACCATTGTTAGAAGCCTGTAGGGGCGGGTTAGCCAAAAACCTTAAACCACATAGCAAAAGCTAAAAAAACCGCCCCCACCCCACGATTGATTCCTTTATTGACAATGGTGCAATATCTGAATTTTAACCGGATTTCTCTATTAGACTGGGTTTTAACCCAGCGGCTTAAAGAGAAGAGTGCTAAAGCACAACTACGTACCTTTGTTTATTCACAATTAACGATCGCAACTAACTATGGCTTTAATTACACAACGAATTGATGTTCCTGTCACTGTAGATGAGTCTAAGTGTTTGGAAAAATGCCATGTCTGCATTGATGTGTGTCCTTTAGATGTATTAGCAAAAAATCCAGAAACAGGCAAAGCTTACATGAAATACGATGAATGTTGGTTTTGCTTACCCTGTGAAAAAGAATGTCCGACGAATGCAATTACGGTTAAAATACCTTTCTTGTTGCGCTAACTTTGTTCTAGTTTGTAGGGATTATAAAACCATGAATGCTGAGAATGATAGCGAATTAAATCAATGGCTGGAAATGTTGCGATCGCCAGATATCAGCGATCGCCTTGTTGCCGTGAAAAATCTACAATATTTGGGCGATGAAGAAGCTACAAATGCCCTACTCATTGCCCTGTCTGATGACTGTCTTGCTGTTCAGAAAATTGCAATCTCTGCTCTTTGGGAAATTGGCAACCCTGTAGCTATTCCCGCTTTAATCGAGTGTCTAGGTTCCGCCGATGTCGATATTCGTCAAGAAGCATTATCGGCATTGAATCAATTAGTTTCACCCGCTGACTTAAGGCAACTCCTAGATGCACTTCACCGCGACAATGTTAATATCCAACTCAACATATTAACTGTGTTGCGGAAGATTCACAATGCTCAATGTTTACCTGATATTTTACCATTATTTGCATCAAAAATTCCTGAATTAAGAGCAGCAGCAGTTACCACTCTCAGTTATCTCAATCAGGTAGAAAAATGCCCGCAAGCTTTGGCTTTAGTATCTGATATAGATGTCAATGTTCGCCGTGCTACAGCTTTAACTTTAGGACATTTAACAGATCCAGAAGTAATCTCAGTTTTGTGTCACACACTCAAAAGCGATACTGACTGGCAAGTGCGACGAAATGCAGCTAAATCTTTGGCAATTCATGCCGATTCTGCGGCAATTTCCGCGCTGGAAACGGCGGTAAGTGACGAACACTGGCAAGTTCGCAAATTCGCGTTACAAGCTTTGCAAAAAATGCCAGATGAACGAGTGCTACCTGCTTTAATTAGATCGTTAGCTGATGAATATTCAGATGTGCGAAAAGAAGCCGCGATCGCGCTCGGCAATCTCAGCAATCCTGCGGCGATGAATGCGCTGCAACAATCTCTCGACGATCCCGATAAAGAGGTTGCTATTTTCTCTCAAAAAGCGATTCAGAAAATTCAAAAATTACTGCAAAATTCTCCCAATGGTTAATTCTTCTTCCTTACCAAAAACTGACTCACATCTACCCTCAGACAACCCCGATAGTTTGGGAGAATTGCGACAGCAAGAAGTTGTAAACTATCTCAAACAAGTCATCGAACCCACCCTCAAAAATGATATCATCAGTTTGGGCATGGTGCGAAATTTGCGAATTGTTGATGGTTACATTTATTTGCGCCTTTATATTGGTTCGCATCAGCAAGACTTACAAGCAAAAATTGAATCTGTTTTATCACCTATAACCTGGTGTAAAAAAACTTATATTCAAATTTGCACGATCGCCAACGTGCGAACTACTTTAGCTATTTCTAGCGGTAAAGGGGGAGTTGGAAAATCTACAACAGCCGTCAATTTAGCCGCCGCTTTAAAATTACAAGGGGCAAAAGTAGGCTTACTAGATGCTGATGTTTACGGCCCCAATATTCCTCAAATGTTAGGCTTAGGACAAGCCGATGTAGAGACAATTAATACTGCTAAAGGTCAGAAATTTTTACCCCTGGAAGCACAGGGAATTAAACTGATGTCAGTGGGTTTATTAGCCGAGCCAGAACGTCCTTTAGCATGGCGAGGCCCAGTTCTCCACAAAATTATTACGCAGTTTATTCAAGATGTAGAATGGGGCGAATTAGATTATTTACTCATAGATTTACCCCCCGGTACCGGAGATGCTCAAATTACCATTGTGCAAGAAAGTCCTATTTGTGGAGTGATTCTCGTTACTACGCCGCAACAAATATCTATTTCCGATGTCCGTCGCAATATTTATATGTTTCGCCAAGTCGGGGTTCCGGTTCTTGGGATTATTGAAAATATGAGTTATTTAATTTGCGATCGCGATTCAGAACCGCTGCAAATTTTTGGTAGTGGCGGCGGTAAACAGCTAGCAGAAGAACTCCAAGCACCCCTCCTTGCCCAAATTCCTATAGATCCGCGCATCTGTGCGGGGGGTGATACAGGAAAACCGCTAACAATTTCCGATCCCAACTCGGCGGTATCTCAGATTTTTATGCAGATAGCAGCAGGGCTAGATGCTACTTTTTCTCCTGCGATCGCAACTGATCTACAGCTATTTTCCGGTGAGTGAGATACAGAAAAACTTGGTAATCTCCCAACTTTTACCCTGCAAGGATTTTCGGTATTTTTTTGAGACAATTTAGTACACTAAGTACGGAAGACCCAATTATTCAGACACAAGTTCATTTTGCAAGGATGCTTGCAACAAATAACGACATCCATCAAGGCAATATTGTAAGCGCTCAGGGTTATCGTATAAGCGTCCTAGCAATAATGCCCCCTCGATCGCACTCAAAAGCTGTTGTGCCAGTCGTTCAGGATCGATCTCTGGTTTAAGTTGAGCGCGGCCAGCAAACAGCAAACTAGCTATTTCCTGCTGCCAGTCATCAAAAACCTGGATCAGATGTTGACGAAATGTAGGGTCATGTTCCACTAGCTCTACAATCAAATTACCAAGAAAACAGCCAGCACAAGGCTCTTCAGCTTGATGAACGGTTTCTAACTGGTCAATCATTTGAAAAAGTTGGGCGATCGCATCAGTCTGAATTTCACCAAATAGTATAGACTTTAGCTTGCTCCACTTCCAGTCAATTAGAGCATGACCTAGCTCATCTTTCGAGGCAAAATAGTTATAGAAACTACCAGAAGAAATACCACTATGGGTTAGCAACTCTTTCAACCCAGTGGAGTGAAATCCTTGGCGATGAATCAAATCTAAAACAGCGGACAGTACATCTTCACGAGTACGTTTGAGGTTGACCATTAATACACGAAATCTAAACAGCGAGAGTATCCTAAACTTGAATTAAGATTGATGAGTCCATTGCTGATAAGCAAATCTTAGCGCACTATCTAAACCATAACCAATGACACCAATAATTAAAATTACAGCCATTAGTTCTGAATAAGACAGGCGATCGCGCGTATCCAGAATGTAATACCCCAAGCCCGCACTGACACCGAGCATTTCCGCTGGAACCAGCACCATCCAAATAATACCAATTGCCAAGCGCACACCCGTTAATAGGTGGGGCACAATCGCCGGAATAATCACCCCAGCAATTGTTTCCCAACGGGTGGCACAAAGACTTTGGGAAAGTAATAACCATCGTGGATTGACGGCTAATACGCCTGCGGTTGTGTTTAATACCAGCGCCCAGATCGCGGCGATCGTCAGCAGGAAATAAACAGGCAAATCGCCAATACCTAAAACCATAACTGCCAGAGGCATCCAAGACAAGGGTGAAATCATCCGAATAAACTGGAGCAGAGCAGAAGTAGTTTGCTCTAAAGGGCGAGACAAACCCAATATTACCCCCAGGGGCACCCCGATCGCGATCGCCACCGATAACCCCACCAAAACCCGGCGCAAACTGGTTATGATATGGGGAACGATCGCACCTGTGGCAAATAGTTGTATTAAGGCGACGACTGTTCGCTCTGGGGAAAAATCAGCTACAGTCGGATCGCTATGCCAAAGTGGAGTTGTCAACAGCCACCAGATTAGGGAACCACCGAGAAGCCCTGCTAGAGGTAGAGGAAACTTAAACTTGAAAGATGATTTGAGAGGAGTAAGAGTGGATGTCATAGAGTTAATTTAGATGGCGATCGTCTCAGAGCGAGAGAAGTTATCCTGTAAACCAAAAGTCTTTAATCCACCAACGTGTTGTATCGCTTGTTTAACGAAGGAATCATCTACCAAATCTTTGGCAACCTCCTTCGGCTCGAGCGCTTGCACAAAAGCCATATCTCCCTCAACCTGAGTATCTTTCAACAACCGCACCAATTCTTCTGTATAAGAAGGAAAAGGATAGGGCTGGAAATCAATGCGATTAATGTCCCAGTCAGGATGCACAATAGCGCCCTGTTTGCCGTAGACCTCTTTTTCGTAGTAAGTCAGTGTACGTTTCAGCGCAGGTAAAGGATGGGGTGTATATTTGCCGCTACCATCTTTTGATAAAATCTGGGCTGTTTCTTCGCCATTGTCTCGAATCCATGCCTGAGCTTTAACAATCGCATTAACCACACTCTGCGTCCATTCTTGACGTTGGGTAATATCGTCTTCATGTAGACAGACAACGCAGCAAGCATGATTTTTCCAGACATCTCCCGTAAAGCGGAGAATTTTACCCGTTTTCAGGTTTTCAGCCGCCGCATTAAAAGGTTCTGCCACAATGTAACCTACTTATCGCATCTTTTCCTGTACCTCCTCCAGTGGCAAATCTAGAACTTGGGCAATTTGCTCTGCCGTTAAACCAACTTTTACCAATCGCCGTATCGTTTCTTGTTTGGCTAGTCTTAATGAAGTTTCAATATTGTTATTCTTGCCGTTCACAGGTGTAGGACTTTCTTTAATAATGGATTCCAAATTTTCCAATTCTGATTTATCGTTGGCTTGTGAAGGACTAGGACAAAGGTTAATATTACTACCAACAATAGAATGACCAAAAATTTTACTTTTATACGGAGAATTATAAAATCCTAATCTTTCCATAGAAGCACGAAAATTTGACTTATTCAAATCTTTTCCCAACGTTTTAGAAAGAATCTGCCAAAGTGCGTAAGCTTCATCTTTGGCGTGACCTCGCGTACATTGATATTCTTTGGCAATATCGGCGTATTTCCGACCGCTTAGAACGCCTTTGATAATTGCTATTTGCAGACTATCGAGGTGCTTACCCGTTTGAGCGAAAACGAGTTCGTCTAAATACTTTAACACCTCTGTTGTATCCATAGCCGTTGAGTTAAATCCTAGTTTATCCGCCATTATCCGCTATAATCCGCCCTGTGTAAATATATTTAATATAACTCCCGTCTTTTTCCGTCTTTTTCCGCCAGCCAGATGTGATGACACTTTTGAGATGCTGGGAATACCTTAAATAAGGTTACTTAATTTCACTGATCGAGGTTTACAGGCGCTCGCTCGGATTTAGGGTATCCATTATTTACACTGCTGTCACTTAAAAAGGATTAATTATGTTACATAACAAGGCAATTCAATTTATTGCACTCCTGGTAGGTCTAAGCTCAGCTTTAATTTTCGCCGATCTATTAGCTTCAGCACCTAAAGCTTCTCTGGCTCAGGATGGTTCTTGGTATATCATCCGAGCGAAGCACAGCAATCAGTGTCTAAATATACTAAATGGCTCCTTTGACAATGGTGCGCCCGCAGTGCAGGGCAATCGTTGTAATACTCCAAACTTTTTTTGGAAACTTGTACCAGTAGAAAATACCAACGGCAATATCGTTTACCGCTTTGTTGCAAGGCACAGTAATCAATGTCTGAATGTACTGAATGGTTCTGGAGAAAACGGTGCATCTGTAGTCCAAGGTAATCGTTGTGATACTCCAAACTTTCTATGGACAATTCGTCAGAGACCTCGCGGTTATGTCCTTATAATTAACAAACAAACTGGTCAGTGTTTAAATGTACTGAATGGCTCTTTTAATAATGGAGGACTTGTTGTACAAGGAACTGCTTGCAACACTCCCAATTTCGAGTGGATGCTTGAGAAAGTAGAGGAGTAGGAACTTCCTCTGGAACAACAGCAATTATATTCCATAGTTGCTCGACGTAAAAGATCTGTTCTTCTTTGCTAAGTTGCTCAAAACCTGGAGGAATTGCGAGCTGCCTTCACTTACTTTACTGGCACTCGTAGGCGATAGCATTGCGGTGGCGGTAGAACGTTTAAACTTTCACCGTGAGAATGCTTTATTTTAATTGTACTAAGTAGCTCCACCTAATTAAACCGAAAACGTTCAACAGCATACTGTCCTCGCGTCGCCCTGGTTTCCAAAC
>JACJNV010000025.1 GCA_014695175.1 Microcoleus sp. FACHB-DQ6
GTACTTTTTCACTAAGCGAGATTATTTTGTCAATAAGCCGAATTTTTTGAGGTGGGTCGATCGCGCGAAAACATTTGCCTGTAAAGGTTCGGGGGCGCTTGTCGCCCCCTGAACCTACGCTGTCTGGAATGTGGTGAAGAAGTTCATCTAAAAAGGGGGGACTATAAAAAACCTCATTTTGCTCATTTTAAAGCTACTTCTTCTAGTAGATGTTCGCTTAGATTAACAGGCTACAGCGAAGGAGCGAGTGGCTTAACCCCACAAGATAAAAAGCAAAGGCGTGAGTTATTTCAAAAATACTTTCTGAATATTATAGCAAGGAGTGATGATAATTTTTATCAAAAAATTGAAGTTCTTAAACAAAAAATTAACACCCAAAAATTGAATAACTTTACTGAAGCTTGTTGCAATCATTTTTCCGATAACAGTAGTCAATTGGTAACGGAATGCCGAATATTTCCGTCAAAAGCTTACGATCAAAATTTATTACTAGAAATACTTATTGCTGGCGAAGCGATAGACTATCTATCTTTATCATCTAGTCGCATTTTGCTAGAGCCGTTGGTTCATTACAGCCTTGATAAATTTTGTATTACCATTACTGACAATTGGGATAATTATGTAACTCAAATCAAACCCAATGAAATAATCCAACAAATTAAAGATATACTTATTAATGTTTCTTGGTTGTCAATTTTATCTGAACTGCAAGACCTCCAGAGATCTAGGAGAATATATGGTTTTGGTTTATGATAATTCTACTTAACCTATGTCTTAAGCCCTGTCACGGTATCTCAAAAGAGTATCTTCAATGTAGTGAGTTATAATCTTACGTAGTTTTAAATTAGCTTCTCTAACCAGTTTCATATGTTCTGGATTATTGCGGCTAAACTTAAAAACATTTTCGTTAGTACCAAATCTTGTCTGTAGAGGAGTTACAGTTACAGAACGATTGACAAGGCCATGAACAACTAAATTTCTTGTAGCTGTAAGCAATGGGTCTTCATTCATTGGATGATTTTCATTCTCCTGAATAAGTTCAAACAAACTTGATAAGCTGACTAAAAGGAGTACAGGATCTATTTTTGCTCCTTTAATTAAGTTATTCTCTATAAAATAATATCTTTCTATATATTCATCTAAGAATTGTGATTTGGGAGCAGTAATCAACTTACGGAATTTCAATTTATCAATCTTCTTCAAGACTAAATACTCAGAATTTTCATATGTGTTAGGGGCATCATATCCATGATATTGATATTCCTCGCCATTTTTATTTTTTACCAGAAATACCTCGGCTACTGTAGCTGCCCAATCACCTGAAAAACCTACTAATCTATAAGCATAAGACTTTATTTTTTCTTTGGCGTATTCCCAAAAATTTTCTAATTTTTGCTCTCTAGGATAGTCTTTTTCTATAATTAAAGCCTCAATGTTTGCGTGTCCATCTACAAAATTATCAAAGGATAATTTTGCATAAATTCTGTACTCGTCACCCCCTTCATCTGGACATTTTAAAAGTTCAACCACATCCCCAGGGTTTTCACCTCCGTCTGGGAAATACCGAATGTATCCTGTGAATTGAGCTACTGCTTGATATTGAAACAGTGGAGATGCGGGGTTCATATTATGACATTCTCGATAAATAAATTACTCAATCCCACTAGCCTGCAATTTCTTAGCCACTCTAATTGCGGCTAAACGTTTTTCATATTTTTGGTTGATTTCCAAGGTAAAATCAGCTAATTCCTTCATTTTATGATCGAGCGGTAATTTTAGCCAGTTTGAGCTGTTCTTTCATTTTGCCTAATTCGCCCTCACTCATAGATAGTTGTGTCTCGCTCAGTTTTTTCCTAGCTTCTGCATCCAGGGTATCAGCCACCAGATAACCACAAATCCTAGTTTACAGATCAATCTGCCTAATACTCATTCCCCAGCAGCCTCAGCCGACGCAGCAAATCTCTCCGCGACAGCTTTGCCAATTAGCGCCACCTGACTCAGAGGCAAGAACCTAATTTTATTGACAATATCTTGAATATCTAAGGGAGCTGAAACTGGCTTCCCATCCAAAAATCTCAGAAGTTCTTCCACCGAATAACCAGCTATCGCAGCGAGCTTAGCCAAGTTTTCAGTATCAGGAACCGTATCGCCCCTTTCCCAAAGCTGAACAGCGGTAGCGGAAACGCCCAAAAGCTTACCAAACGCTCGCTGACTCATTGTTCCGCGAGCAGTTTTGATGATTTCGCTAAGTTTTTGTCTATTTTGGATGTTCACGACTCGAAGGTTACTCAACCGTATCTACCAGTCTACTTACGAAGTGATACATCAACTATATTTCCCAGACGACTCAGCCGCCGCCGCAAGTCTATCCATCACAGCTCTACCAACCACGGCTAACTCACTAATTGGTATACATTGAATTTTTTTCAGCAGATCGTTAGTATCTACCGGTTCACGCATGGGTTTGCCTTCTAGATGAGCGAGCAGCTCTTCAAGTGTAAACCCGGCCCTCACAGCAATCTGAGCCAAATTTTCTGTATCTGGGATGCTCTGACCTTTTTCCCACAACTGAACCGCAGTCGCAGAGACGCCCAGAAGCTTGCCGAATGCCCGCTGACTCATCGAACCGCGAGCTAGTTTGACAATCTCGATCAATTTTTTCTTAGCTTCTGCGTTCACAACTGCCGTCACTACTTAATCCCACATAACTCAGTTTACTTCCCAACTCCTAAATTTTCCACTTGCAATTCATAATTACACTTGACACAGGAAATGATTGCAAGTAAACTAATAATTACAACTTAAGTTTTGATAGACCCAAGGAGTCGCTAAACAAATGGTTCTGAGCTAGGAACCCAACATAAGGGGACAGCCCGATCGAACTTTGAAACCGAAGACAGACATCAGGGAAAATAAAAATGACCAAGAGACGCAATCTAAAAACTCACAAGCCCAGCCGCACCCGTCAAAGCCTTACAGCCTCCGGTTGGCTAAAACCCCAGTGCTGGCAAATCTCCAAAACAGAAGCAGGCGAAGCCCTGAGAATGCCCGTCAACCGGATAGTCAAAGTCTACCCCAAACAACATCAAGTAATAGTCGTTTACCTGAACAAGAAAGGACAAAAATGCAGTTCCTTTTTCAGCTACAGACTATTTGCCAGATGGCAACAAGAGGCGATCGCAGCCATAGCCAGTTGTCGAAACCAGCAAACTCTCGCACCCCTAGAAATCATAGTACAGTACGACCTCGAACATTTCAAGTATCCAGTCGCGATCGCCGATGCAATTTGGGAAGCCCTACTCAAGCATATCTCCCGCGTAACAAGGGAACTGAGGCTGAGTAAACAATGCGCCTAGCCCCCCATCACTCCATCAATTAGTAGAAGCAGC
>JACJNV010000250.1 GCA_014695175.1 Microcoleus sp. FACHB-DQ6
TTTTCTCTTCCTCTGCGCCCTCTGCGCCCTCTGCGGTAAATAAAAAAATCAAAAATCCCAACATTGTTCAACCTGCATAGGATTTCAAAATCCAACCGATCAAAATACCGAGTCCCCCAAAGCGAACTGCTTGCCAAAAAGGTTGTTTTATGCTTCCCCAAGAAAACAGGCTGCTTTCTAAATTCAACTCGATAGTTTCCAATTCTTGCTCAATTTCCCGCAATTCTTTTTTGAGTTGCGGCAATGAATTTCGGCGTCCCGACTGGCGGATTTCTTCGCGCCGATGGCCGAGTTCGACTTGGCGCTGTCGATCGACCTGAATTTGAGTGTACCGTTCTTTGACTGCCGCGAGCGATCGCTCTACTGCTGCGAGCGCTTGAACAAACTCGCTTTCTTGCTCTTCCGGATTTAACTCTGACGGCTGTTGAGGCATTTCGATCTGCAAACCTGACAATAATAATAAAAAAAACCGATTTCCAATTAAGTTGTTATTATATGCAGTATATTTTCTAAATTAACGAACTCTAGCCAAATAGACATAAGTATAGCAACTTTATCGGCATTTAAAACGTTTTTAATTGCTGAAACCATTGATTTTATCGCATTTTCCTTCTTCCTTCTTCCTTCTTCCTTCTTCCTTCTTCCTTACCACCTATGCTTGAAACTACACAAACAACCCAAACTGTCAACCTCAACGAGCTGAGCACGGTAGAACTAGCCCAAGCTCTAGCCGCGCGCCTCGCCATCCACGAAAAAGATTGGCACCGCCTCAAAGCAAACCGTTCCGCCCGGGCCTGCGAGCAAGCTGCGGCCGCTTTGGTCTTTTTGCTCACAAAACAGCCCGAAGAAGCTCTCCCGCGCTTAAACCAAGCAGCAGGATGGCTGGATCGATCGATATCTGCTCCTCCCTGTCCCACCCACGGCAAATAATTAGATTGCTTCGTTCTTCGTAACGCTTGGCGCTTTTGAGTTTTGGCTTGAGTAGTCGCTCAAAACTTAGACAATCGCGCCGCTCGATCGAGCAGCGCGATTGTGAGTTCAAAAAATTTATACTTTTTTAACTCAAAACTCACATTTTGCATTATGATCAGCTATCAATAGCCAGAACGTTCAAATTCTCACTGCAAACTTCAGCCCGAGAATGAAAAATTTTCCCGGTTTAGCTGAGGTGAAAACTGCTGCCCAATAGCAGTTCTAGCGCAAGCGAGGCAGCCGGTAGCGACTGGAAAGTTCTTTGCACAGCCGTAACTCTGTACCTTGAGCATTCCACTCTACCCGATCGAATATTTGGTAAAGAATAAACAACCCCCTACCACATTCCTGTTCCACATGAGGTAGTCCAGAGTTATCTGCAACGTCCTCTGCTAGGAGACTGTCGCAATCATCGGTATAAAGGTTACAACTGCAAGGGGCTTTAAAGCCAGAACCTTCATCCGATATCACCCACCAATATTGGTTTTGGACGATCGAAAAACGGACTCCAACAGTTTTACCGGGGTCTAATTTGTTTCCATGCTTAGCAGCATTTACCAAAGCTTCTTGAAGCCCCAACCGCAATTCCGCTTGCCAGCAATCTGGCACCTCTGCTAGGAGCAGATCCAAAATAGGACAAAGGTATAGAGTAGAAGCGAAGCTAATCGTAATCCAATTGCGTCCGACGGGACGGGGTGAAATAGCAATCACTCAGAAAACTCCCTAACTTTCAGGTGGATAAAGTTCACACCCTGCATAGTTGGCTCCCTAGTATTCAAAATGCTAATTAATTGAGCGGCGCAGCTCTACTTCTATATTAGAGTATCAAAGCAATTAAGAACAGCAAACAACGTCACAAAATATTCAGGGATTCTGAGAAACTTCTGCAGAGAACCATCAGTAATTTTACTTATAACTTCTCCCGGTCACGAAATTTTTGATTTCAGCTTTTTCCCACTCGCAACGCTTAGGTTCGCTGCATCCCCCAAGGCGTCAACACCTCTTGAACAAACGATCCCCACCTGGAAAAGCTCGGAAATAACTATAAAAAAGTCGATCCCTTAACGCTCGCCAATCAGGTTCGACCCTCGCCGCCAAGCTTTGCACCCATCGCCGCAGAGCTATCTCTTACCGCCACACAGCACAATCATCATACCTAGGTATGTTGCAGCCAAAACCCGATTTATTTTCCCAAATGCGATCGGGCCAAACACCTCCCATTGCTGCGACCCTCACAAAATCAATATTTGTTACAAAAGTTATTAATCCTGAGTGCGGAAGATAGCCAGATCCCAACTCGCCCAAATTGACCTATCCTTTGCTGGCGCAAGCCCAGCGGCT
>JACJNV010000251.1 GCA_014695175.1 Microcoleus sp. FACHB-DQ6
AGTATAATGGAATGGCTCTTTTCTGCCAAATTAGGGCGATCGTAAACAGATTGATACAGCCCCATTGAGTCCGATCGATCGCCACTGATAGGGTTTGTCCCACAGAGCAATAAGTGGTTAACCAATAAGCGATCAAAGGAAACCAAATTAGTGTGATCGTTAAGTGAGGTAAATCGAGAAATCTTTGTAATTTGCGACGGCGACTTTCGGTAGTAATTGGGTAAGGAAATACTCGCACCAGTCTCTCTAACCTCACTTGTTTCTCGGATTGTATCAGGTTCAACAAGATTGTGAGTAAAATAAACTGGGCTTGCGTCAGTTGTTTTTGTAAGTGAGTCTGGTAAAATGTTGGTAACATATTTTTTGGGATAGGCAAGCGTGTAACAATTCTGCTGCCTATCTTTTTTTACCACAACAGAGATCAATCTTTACCCAGTCTGGGTTTGGGGCGGGTTGTCACCCCCCCAGGGGGAATTGGTAATTAACTGCCAAGTACCTCACGAAAGTTGAGAACCGCTATATCAATGCTCGCGAGCCAAAGCAACCTAATATATTAGACCTTGTTAGTCGCTTTGTTTCGGAAGATGCTTGGTGATTCGTCGCCCACCCATCAGTGATCTGATTAAAATCAAATATTGTTCAGGGGTAGGAGTCCTCGCCGCCCCAAAACTCATATTCTCACTCATCCGCAGGGCGAGTGAGGATATGAGTTTTGATTAAGCTAACTATTGCAGCCAGTACCAAGGGTTGGTCAGTGCGGCAAACCCTTTTAGTCAAAGTTGATTGCCCAGTTGTATGGTAGATAGCACTTGACAGTTAAATTAACAGGTTATTATGTATAGCACAACAAGTTCAGTTCGATCGACATGACTATCTACATTGGAAATCTGTCTTACCGCGCCACCGAAGAAGACCTGACAGCAGTATTTGCAGAATACGGCACAGTCAAGCGAGTTGTCTTGCCTACCGACAGGGAAACCGGTCGGATGCGCGGTTTTGCATTTGTTGAGATGATGGAGGATGCCCAAGAAGACGCTGCAATTGCCGAATTAGACGGTGCAGAGTGGATGGGGCGCCCCTTGCGAGTGAACAAAGCTAAACCGAAAGAAGAGGGAAATCGAGGCGCAGGTATCAAGAGAAACGACGGATATTAGTCCGCGATGCGGCGGTTGACATCCTGTCGGAACCCACCTGATGCACCAGTGCGCCACTAGCGCCGAATTGCTAGCAGCAGTTGATTTTGGGGATGCACTGTCAAATCCGCTGCACAAAAACATCGATTCTTTGCGGGCTGCACTTGATTCATAACTTTTTGAGAAAGAGAGAATTTATGCACGCTAGTCTAGAAACCCGATTTCTTCCGCGATACCTCGCTGCTAAAAGCAAAATTTATCAGGAGAAACCGGGTTGATGAGCGTTAGTCTTAGAAAGAGTAAACTCGCCCTTTCTCATCAATATAAACTGAGCGGTCTTGCCTAGTGCGGGGATCTGATCTGGTGATGCGAACCGTCACAAGGTTTGTCTGCGAGTCAACGTTATAGTCGTATTTCAAAGTTGCGGTTCCTCCTGTGGTATTAATCGGAATATTGGCAATGTCCCCGGTGCGATTGCTGATACGAACAATGATGTTTTTGCTGGTTCCGACGGGCAAGGATGACAAGCTGGCACCTGATTGACCGTATTCTAGGTTTAATCCAGTTTCATTTAACAGTCTGAGGGTAATGTTGCGAGTATTGTCAACCTGCGCTTGAGGTTGCCAGAAGCCGGGTTTTTTGCCACCGTCAGTTGCAGGTTGAGATAATGCTGGGTGAGGATGCAGAAAGGCCAGGGCGGCAAGTATTGCTGCGGCTGCAATAATTTTTGATTTCACGGTTTGTACCTCCGGGTCAAGATTTGGTGATATTTCTATCCTAGCTTTAAAATCGGATGTTAGTGGAAGGAAGAAGGAAGTTCGGCAACGGATTATTTAACGGATGTAACGGATGTAACGGATGTAACGGATGTCAGGAAGAAGGAAGAAGGAAGAGGGAAAAAGGAAGAAGGAAGAAGGAAGAGGGAAGAAGGAAGAAGCAATAAAAGGAATCAAAGCAAGGGTTTGAGAAATTAAGAATTTCCTAACCGTCAGGGCGGTTGCTATATCTCCTCAGAAACCGGGTTTCTGTAGTTGTTAATATTCCTGGACGCACGGGTTGTCTAGAAATCCGATTTCTGAGCGGGTGGCTGCTTGCCAAAGCTATGATTTAGAGTAGAAACCGGATTTCTGAGGTCAAGTGAGTCTGGAAGTGGTTAATTGTTAATTATCGATCGAGCGAGTTCTAGGAGTAGACGCTGTTCGGCGCGGACGATCGCCCTGGAAGTTTGTTCTGCAGCATCGACATTGACCGAAATAGACGAAATTCCCCACCGCACGAAGGATTCAACTGTCTCGGGATACAATGCGGGAGCGTCGCCGCAGATTGAGCAAGGAATGCCGGCGGCCCGCGCCTGTTTGATTAATTGTTCGATCGCCCTCATCACTGCTCGATCGCGCCCGTTGAAAGCACCTGCTACCTGGTCGGATTGGCGGTGAATGCCTAACAGCAATTGGGTTAAATCGTTGGTGCCGATGGAAATTCCTTGAACTCCTGCTTTTACGTAATCGGGCAATAAAAATAACACCGAAGGAACTTCCGCCATAATCCACATTTGAAACTCGGTTGAGCGGTTTTTCCAAACTGTTTCTAAGCGCTGTCGGCAGTATATAAACTCGTCAACCGAGCGCACGAAAGGCAAAATTAAATTAACATTGGTATGGCCTGACTCGCAGACTTTTTGAAGTACGCAGAGTTCCCAATCAAATAATTCCGGTTCAAAGGTATAACTGAAACTGCCGTGGTCGCCTGACTCGCGTAAATCGAGAGAGCGATAAAATATTGGCCGCGGCGAAACGGCAGCAGCAAATAAGCTGAGGCAATCCGCCATGCGATCGACAAATTCCGATTGGCGGCCGTCTTGTAGCCAAACTTTGGGGTTTTCACAGTCCAAAGCTTCTAATGCCATTAATTCCGATCGCAGCAATCCGATGCCGTCTATTGGCAGATTTTTGAGGCGGTCAATCGAGCTTGTTTGGCTGACATTAACTAGCAGTTGAGTCGCCGTTGGTGGGCCCCAAACATATTGAGTAGACTCAGATTGTCGAGATTTAGGTGCGGAATTGGACGATCGATCGGAGGTAGAAGATTGGTGCTTGGCTATTGACATTTTTGCTGCTGTACTGTATTTATCTGCCTTTTTTGCTGTGTCCCGAAGTCGGCCGCTGTCTCCTGTCTCGATCGCATCGGGTTGGGCGAGGGCAAAAACTTCTCCGCTATCGCCGTCTACCAAAACCGAATCGCCCGAGGCGATCGCCCGCATGGCCCCTGCCACTCCCACAACGGCGGGAATCCCCAATTCTCTAGCTAAAATGGCGCCGTGGCAGGTCATGCCTCCTTGTTCCGCAATCACCCCAGCCGCAACCTTCAGCCAAGGCAGCCAATTCGGCTCGATTGTCCGGGCTACCAAAATGCCTCCGGCTAAGAATTCCGCGTTTTCTGGGTGGGAATTAGTCATAACTTGGGCAATTGCTTCGGCTTTTCCTGATGCTGCTCCCACACCTCTGAGTATCGCAGGAGTTCGGGCTGGGGCGATCGAGTTTGGGTGCTCTCGGGCGATCGGATTTTCCTCTACCGGCGCGACTTTTTCCCCTTTCACAAGACGAACTTGAGTGAAATAAAACTGCGATTCGCCGCTGTTTGCTGTCTGGTTTAGCGTCCACTCCAAAATTAAATCAGAGTCAAATTCTGCGCTCACTTTTTTACTCAATTCAATGATTTCTTGCAGTTGCGCTTCCTCTAAAATGTATTCTGTTTGTGCTTCCTCTCCCAGGGCTAAAACTTGCACGCAACAGTCACCCAAATCATGAATTAGAAATGGAGAATCGGGAATTGGGAAAGCAGAAAACTTGCCGATATGCAGTTTTTTTTTCGGTTCTCCATCGCCGACTTTGAGATTGTAGGCTAATGTTTTGTAACCGATCCGCTGGAATTTAACGGCGGTTGTTTCTGGCTGCACTTGATAGTAATCGGGGATGGTTTCTCCCCTAGCGAGGGACAATCCCAAACCGCTGGTGGCTTGGATTTCCCACTGTGCGCCCCCCTTTGTTTTTACCTCGCCTGCGGCGATCGCTTCTTGAAGTGGCTGCACCAAAACTGCGGGATTGATTTGCTGTACCCGCAGGCCGCACCGCTGCCAGTAAAATAGACTTCGGGCTCTGAACATTTCTGCCCAAGCTCGTTTGAGTCCGGCCCCAATGGCTTCGGGTTCTGCCCGTACTGCCTGAGATTCCAGAATGCCGACTGTTTTCGGGTTCCAGGAAGTCAGGGAAGGGCGAAAAATTAAGGCTGTGGAGTTTAAGTTTGACTGTGAGTTGAGTTGAGAAACAGCAGACTCTAGGGTGGAGAGCAGTGAATCTGGCAGTTTGCCGGCGAGGATTTGGTGGCGGATGCTGCGGGCGATCGATTGCAGTTGTCTGGGTTCATCGACATTCAAGTGCAGGGAAGAGTTTGGCCAGTCAGCAAACAGCGGTTCTAGGGACTCGATCGACTCTAAAAACTGCCAAAATGTTTGAGCCGGCACGACAAAACCCGGTACAACAGGATGATTTTTCTGGAGCAAAGAACTCAAGTAAAATGCTTTTTCTCCCACTGCATCTCGGTCTGAAGGTTGAATTTTGTCTAACCAGTAGAGGTTTTTCACGCTGCGAGCCTGTCGGTGGAAACTGATTAAATTTGAGAGTTTTTCCCATTAATCACTTACTACAATTTTAGGATGAACAAGCGACAATGGACGGGATTAGTCAAATCTTTTCTCAATTTATTTCTTAAGTCTAACTGTCCTCTTTGTCAGCGGCCGGCCGCCGGAGAGTTTTGTCCGTACTGTCACAAGCAACTTCAGCGATGTCAGTTAACCGATCCAGGTCGATTTTGGCATTCACAACAGCGTGTTTTTGTGTGGGGTGAGTATGGCGGGGCTCTCAAACGGGCGATCGCAGCTTTGAAATATGACGGCAATCCGCAATTAGCCAAACCTCTCGGCGGCTGGCTGGCAGAAGCTTGGCTGAGTTTTCCGGAATTAGCTATAGACAATTTAACAGTTGTACCGATTCCCATGCACAAAGAAAAGGTCAAGGAGCGCGGTTTTAACCAAGCAGAACTGTTGGCTGAAAGTTTTTGCGAGCTGACTGGTTTGCCTTTGCAGCGGCACGGTTTGGAGCGGGTGAAAAATACTCAGGCTTTATTCGCTCTGACGCCACAGCAGCGGCAAGCGGAAATGAAAAATGCTTTAAGTTTGGGGAAAGATTTTCGTCGTCGCCTCCCGCGCGATCGAGTGCTGTTAGTTGATGATATTTACACTAGCGGTACTACGGTTAAGTCGGCAATTAAAATATTGGAACAGTCGGGAATTTCGGTTTATGGAACTGTGGCACTGGCAACTCCGAATAAGAGCGATCGGTAGGCTATTTTGTCTTTAAGTTTAAAAAGGTTTGTAGTGAGGAAATAATATTAATCAGGATTTGCTAAGAATATTTTTTGGGGAAAACGAACCGCGAAGACGCGAAGTCCGCGAAGGAAGAGAAAGAAGAGAGAGAGTTTAGGCCGAAAGCGGGAATTGGTTGCTGATGTTCCATCGGCTGCCGTTATGAAGCAGCAAGGTTAATGCCGAAGCGGTAAACTCAAAGTGGAGCGCTCGCCCGGAGAATTCCAACCAAGCCGTTTGAAAATTCTGCTTAGTTAAATCGCGAAACGCTACTGTCATGTGCGGTACAAATGGGCGACTTTGAGAAACTCGATCGACAATTCCCAAATTTGCCTCCAAATAACTCATCAAATCTTTGTGAATTTCCAGCAATTCGGGCGATTTGACAACATCAACGTAAATGACGCGGGGCGCGAAAGCAGCAAAACCGGAAAGAGTAACGGGAACGGGCAGCCGATTTGCAGAAAACTGGTTCAAACTTTCCTCTAATTTGGGAACATCCTCCGCTAACGAGTGAAAAGGAGGTTGCAGCGTGATGTGCGGCGGCGAATTCAAAGCACTGCGGCTGTTGTAGGAGGCCGCAAAATACAGTTGAATGTCAGTAATGTGCTGTTCAATATCGGGAGGTGGCACTAAGGCAATAAAAAATCGCTGTTTTGACTGGTTCATCGGATAACATCGCAGTTAAGAAAGGATGGTGCAAAATGGAATATAGAGCATTTGCCCTAGAT
Organism: Microcoleus sp. FACHB-DQ6; assembly: GCA_014695175.1. Classification (GTDB taxonomy): domain Bacteria; phylum Cyanobacteriota; class Cyanobacteriia; order Cyanobacteriales; family Microcoleaceae; genus Microcoleus. Next base: position 6,285 of record JACJNV010000251.1, read on the forward strand.
CCCATTGCCGATCGCCCATTCCCAATCTAAAATATAAAATCTAAAATCCCAAATAAAAATGCCTTGGTTTGTCAAAATTGAGCAAGGAATTGTCGAAAAGCCTGTCTTTGACCAATTCGTGCCAGCTCACAGAGCTTATGTCCGAGAGTTGATTTCTAAAGGACACCGAGCGAAAACAGGCTACTGGGCGCGGCGCGGCGGCGGTATGTTGCTGTTTGAGGCGGGTTCGATGGAGGAGGCGAAGGCGATCGTCGCTGAAGACCCGCTGGTGAAGAACGGTTGCGTTATTTATGAAATTTATCACTGGTGTGTGGTTGAAGAATAAATAACTGTGTTATACTCATAAATGAACTGGACCCACGCGATTCCAACGCCCAAATCTTGTCAGGACCGGAAGGTAGCAGCAACACGGGATGCTTGTAATAGGCGTGGTCTCCGGTTCACCCAGTTTTATGAGGTGTAGTTCCTATGCCTGGTTTCGGAGATATTTTACAGAAAGCAGTTTACCTTGGTGTCGGGCTAGCTTCCTACGCTGGTGAAAAAGCTGGCAGCAAGTTAACTGAATTACGCACTGAAGCCCAAAAGCTGGCAGACGAATTAGTGAAGCGGGGCGAGATGTCAACGGAAGAAGCCCGTCGCTTTGTTGACGATATGGTACAACAGGCTCAGCAGCAGCCCCCCGTAGAATCGGCTGGCGACAAAAAACCGGCTGAACCTCGGCGGATTGAAATTGTTTCGGAGGAAGAAGAGGTTTCGCCAAAAGATGCTAAAGAAACTGGCGGCGTAGACAAGCTCCGCGAACAGGTGCAGAATTTACAAGAGGAATTGCGGCGGCTGAAGCGGGATTAAACTCAAAAAAGCTCGCTCCGCAAAGCATGAAGGGAACTCAGGATAATACTCTTGAGTTCCCTTTTTGAATATCTCGCCTGTCAGATGTGGACGGATATCCGGCAATAGGTAATAGAATTGAAAGTAGGTGCGATCGCTTCGCATGAGGCTGGCTGCACGTGTCTGTAAAATATTTTGTAATAGCAAGCTGTCAAATTCATGGAAGATTGGTCTAAAGATTTTTTTGGAGTAATGGAAAATGCTGTTTCTGAAGTAGAGCATTTTTTCAGCGAAATGGGCGAAGAGTTTGTCGAAATGCTGGACGTTTTGGCAAAAATGTCGGAAGAGTTTACTGAACAAGTACAAAATAATCTGATTAACGACATTGACGGTTATTTCAATGAATTTGACGGTTTATTTAATGAATTTATCGAACCGATAATTGAAATTTGCCGCGACTTCGACCCGGAGTTTGATGAGATAGATTTGTCGATGGTGACTTATGTAGACCCTTCGGCGACGCAGCAGCCGGCTTGTCGCGGTTGTCGCAACTATCACGGTCAAGTTTACGGCGGCAATTTGTTGGTTTGTGCGATGCACCCTACCGGTGTGGAATCCGAGAGTTGTGCTGATTGGGAAACAGACGGCGATGCTGATTTTTAATGGCGGAGTTGAGTTGTTGAGGGGTTAATGGCTGATGGTAAAGTCAATTCAGTCTCCGTCAAAGATTTCTCTCGAAGAGTTTCTGCTGTTGCCAGAAACGGAGCTGGCTAGCGAGTATGTTGACGGTCAAATTTATCAAAAAGCTATGCCGCAAGCAAAACACAGCACGTTACCAATCAAATTTACATCAGCTATTAATCAAGTTGGCAAACCGCAAAAGTTAGCTTTTGCTTTTCCTGAATTGCGCTGCACTTTTGGCGGATGTGCTGTTGTTCCCGATTTAGCAGTATTTGAGTGGTCGGGCATTCCTCTAAATTCTCAGGGAGAAATTGAAAATAGGTTTGAAATGGCTCCCGACTGGATAATTGAGATTTTATCGCCGGATCAAAGTTCAACTCGCGTGATTAATAAGATTCTGTTTTGCCTCAAAAATAAAACTCAATTGGGTTGGCTGATTGACCCCGAAGAACGATTAGTTCTTGTTTTTAAACCGCAGCAGGAACCCGAGGTGAAAGAGAATCAGGATATTTTACCTGTGCTCGATGTGCTGTCGGATTTGCAACTGTCGGCGGCGGATTTGTTTGGGTTGTTAAGTTTCGATCGCCCGTGAGTTACAGTTGAGTATAGGGAATATTGCATCTAACGGCATTTAAAGGTGAATCGCTCAACGGCTAATAATTCGCAATTTGGATTTCCGAAAATGCCGCCATCGCTGCAATTACGACAGTATCAGCGAGTGGCGGTTGCTAATTGGTTTGCGAATCAGGGACGCGGTACGCTGAAGATGGCGACGGGTAGCGGCAAGACGATTACTGCACTGGCGATCGCCACTGAATTATACAATAAAATTAACTTGCAAGTCCTGCTCGTAATTTGCCCTTACTGCCACCTGGTGAATCAGTGGGCGCGCGAATCGGAGAAATTTTGTTTAAAACCTATTTTGGCTTTTGATAGCGCCCGCAGTTGGCAAAACAAGCTGGCTGCGGGTTTGTATGAAGTGCGAGCGGGCGATCGGCTATTTCTCACAATCATCACCACTAACGCCACCTTAATGGGAGATAGTTTGCGATCGCAACTGCGCTATTTCCCAGAAAAAACCCTGATTATTGGAGACGAAGTTCACAACTTAGGCGCGCCCCGTTTAGGAGAAAGTTTGCCGCGCAATATTGGACTGCGACTCGCCCTTTCCGCCACCCCAGAAAGGCATTTCGACGAACAAGGAACCGAAGCTATTTTAGATTATTTCGGCCCTGTTTTGCAGCCGGAACTCACCTTAGCCGACGCCATCCGCCAAAAAGCATTAGTACATTATTTATACTATCCAATTTTAGTAGAATTGACAGAAGCCGAAACCCGCAAGTATTCCCGCTTAACTCAAAAGATTGGCTGGGCGCTTTGGGGCGATGAAAAAGTAGAAGAAAATGATGCTTTAACAACTTTATTAATGCAGCGAGCTCGGTTAATTGGGGCAGCGGCTAATAAATTAACAGCGTTGCGAGAATTAATGATTCACCGTCTCGATACAGCCCACACTTTATTTTACTGCGGCGACGGTGCGATCGAAGGAGGTGCGCGCCGAAATAACAACCGCCAACTAACAGAAACCGCGAAGTTATTGGGTTCAGAATTAGGCTATCGAGTTAACACTTATACTGCGGCAACTCCTTTAGCAGAAAGAGAACGATTGCGCCGACAATTTGAGAGTGGAGAATTGCAAGGTTTAGTCGCGATTCGCTGTTTGGATGAAGGCGTGGATATTCCAGCAATTCGCAATGCTGTAATTTTAGCAAGCAGCAGCAATCCGCGCCAGTTTATTCAGCGCCGGGGACGCATTTTGCGGCCGCATCCGGGGAAGGAAAGGGCAACTTTATTTGACATGATAGTGTTGCCTCCAGATTTGGGCCGGGAAACCTTAGAAGTCGAGCGCAATTTGCTGCGAAAAGAGTTGAAGCGGTTCTTGGAATTTGCCGATTTAGCTGACAATGCTGGGGAAGCTAGAGTAAAATTGTTGCAACTTCAGAGGCGTTACGGGCTATTAGACATTTGACATTTATTAAGGTTCGGTTTATGTTTGAGAATATAGAATTATTTGATAGCAGTTTTAGTTGCTAGTTTAGTTCGCGATCGCACGCAGAGTTCAGAAACCAGGTTTCTTTGTAGATTTCTTGTGACTGTTCGCAAAACTCGTAGAAACCGGGTTTCTCGCCCCTGAGCCTAGACCCTGTATATTTTAATATTTGCCAAAAAAATATGACTGAAAATCTGAATGAAAATCTGATTCTGGCATTTAGATATGAAGATAGTGCGATCGCAGCCGTACCGACAAGCATTTTAGCAGAAAAGCGTTCTTCTTATCAAACTCATCAGGAATTCAGCGACGTACAGCAACCAATTACTAGCGCGCCGCCCGAAGTGCGACAAATTATTGAACGGGTATTGGAAATTGAAAAAGATAAGTTGTACATGAGAGCTCCCCGCCACATTAACGATGACATTTTAAAAATCATTAAGGAAGCAATTGTATGAAGTTAATCTCCATTACTCTGTGCAACTTTCGTCAATTTTACGGCAAAAGTCCCGAAATTAAACTAGCTTGGGGCGTCCAAAATATTACAGTAATTCACGGTAATAACGGCGCTGGAAAAACGGCTTTAATGAATGCCTTTACGTGGGTACTTTACGGAAAGTTTAGCGCCGCTTTTGCGGCGGAGGAACAATTAGTAAACAAGCGCGCTCTGGCTGAGGCGGAAATGGGAAAAGCCGTAGGTTGTTGGGCGGAAATTGTGTTTGAACATGACAGCACGCGCTACCAAGCAAGACGAATTTGCCGTGCTTATAAAAGTGAAAACACTGTAGAACATGGCAAGGATGAATTGTTTCTGAATGTAGCAAAAGATAACGGTCTCTGGCTGAAGCCGGATCAGCATCCCGATGATATTATCGGGCGGATTTTGCCGGAAAGTTTACATAAATATTTCTTTTTTGATGGGGAGCGAATCGAGCAAATTGTCCGCTATGACAAGAAGGCAGAAATTGCGGAAGCTACTAAGGAGTTGCTGGGGGTGGAAGTCTTGAACCGATCGATCCGGCATTTAGGAGAAGCAAAAAAATCTCTTGAGACAGATTTAAATATAATTGGGAATGCTGAAACGAAGAAACTTTTAAAAGACAAGCAAAAGATTGAGCAAGAAGCTGAGCAACTTTCGAGCAGACAAGTAGAAATCGAGCGGGAATTGGCGCACCAAGGAGAGTTAAAAAAAGCAGTTAATGGTAACTTGTTGGAACTTAGCGGTGCTGCGGATTTACAAAAGTTGCGAGACGAATTGGAAATGCAGAAAAATTTATTTAAGCAACAAATTGTACAGGCTACAGATGCTCTAAAACGAGCAATTTCTGTGCGCGGTTACGCGGTGTTTCTGTCGGATGCGGCGACTGAATTTGAAGTGATTGTCGGGGGCTTGCGGGAAAAAGGCGAGTTGCTTTCGGGGATTCAGCGGCCGTTTTTGGAAGAGTTATTAGCGCAGCAGCGGTGTATCTGCGGTGCAGAATTAGTGGAGGGTTCTGAATCTCGCCAACAGGTTAGCGGTTGGATGGATAAGGCGGGTGTTGGCGATGTGGAAGAAACAACTATTCGGATTAGCGATCGCGTAAATGAAATTGATAGGCAAGTGACTGATTTTTGGGAGGAAATTGACCGACAGCAAGGCAATATCAGCCGTGACAGAACCGAACTTTCTCGGGTGGAAAATCAGCTAGACGATATTCACAACAAGCTGCGAAATTTTCCTGACGGCGATGTCAGCCGCTTGCAAAAGCGCTTGGATGAAATTGAGGCAAAAATTGGCGATTTGCACCGGGAAACAGGCTCTAACCAGCAGCAGATTGAGAGTTTGAAGGCGTCGATCGCCAATCTGGACAAGCAAATCGATAAGCAGCAACTGAATGAGCAAAGGCAAGTATTAGCCCAGCGCCGGATTGCTGCGACTCAGGATGCGATCGATCGCCTAACTGAAGTGCGATCGCGCTTAGAAAAACAGTTTTGTTCTCAGTTGGAAAAGCGGGTGCAAGATATTTTCAGCCAAATTTCTTTTACTCCTTACATCCCCAAGTTGAGCGATAAATACGAACTGACTCTAGTAGAAAATACGTCGGGAAAAGAATCTTTGGTTGCCGCTTCTACGGGAGAAAATCAAATTCTCAGTTTGTCCTTTATCGGCGGGATTATTGAGGGCGTGCGGGAGTGGAGTCAAAAAAATACTTTAATGGGCCCGGATAGCAGTACATTTCCAATTGTGATGGATTCTCCCTTTGGGAGTTTGGACGAGATTTATCGCAAGCAAATCGCGAATAAGCTGCCGAAGTTGGCGAATCAATTGGTAGTTTTGGTAACTAAAACTCAGTGGCGCGGAGAAGTTGCTCAAGAGATGGAAAGTTGCACCGGCAGGGAATACGTGCTGGTGTACAATTCTCCGAAAGCTGATTGTGAAGAAGATGCGATCGAACTTGGCGGGACGCGCTATCCTTTAGTTAAGCGCAGTCCAAATGAATTTGAATATACGGAAATTGTAGAGGTGGAGTATGACTTCTAATTCGGCAATTACGCAGGTTTTGGAAAGGGATATGTGGGTGAAGGCGACGTGGGAAGAGTTTCTTAATTTTGCTGAGGATTCAGCATGGGAAAAGGGCAAGTTTTATTACTATCAAGAACACATGAGGGTAGAAATGTCACCCGTAGGGCCATTGCACGCGCGTCATAATTCCATCATCCCGTATGTAGTTATTCTGTTTGCTACATTGAGAAATATCCGAGTAGTTCAATTTGCTAATGCCAGTTTTAGGAAAGCAGGTATTCGCGAGTTTCAACCTGATTTAGCTTACTACATCGGTTCAGATTTGAGAGTTCCTCCTAATGACAGCAATTCACCTGTTGATTTGGATGAATACGATCCGCCTAATTTGGTAATAGAAATTGGTGCATCTTCTTTTAACGATGATTTAGGAGGTAAGCGGTTGCTTTACGAAGGCGCAGGAATAGCTGAATATTGGGTGGATCGTGCGAACACGCGGGAGGTTTTTGCCTTTGCGATTAATAACGGAGGTAGCGGGAGAATTCAAGAGTCGCGGGTTTGGCCGGGGCTGGAAATCCGGTTAGTTGAAGAAGCATTGAACCGGAGTCAAACAGAAGATGACGGGGAAATTAATCGCTGGTTGATTCAAACTTTTAGTCAAGGTTGAAGGGAGTTTGACGTGGAAAAAGAGTATCATAAGTTGGTGCGCGATCGCATTCCTGAAATTATTCGCCAAAGCGGGAATGAATGCGAGTTTGTAATTTTGTCGGAGGCAGAATACCGTCAAGCTTTGCGGCAGAAATTGATTGAAGAAGCGGGGGAAGCGGCGGAGGCCCACGAGGAAGATTTGGTGGCGGAATTGGCGGATTTGTATGAGGTGATAGATGCGGTGATGGTGAGTTTTGGCATTTCGGGCGCTCGACTTTTGGCGGAACAAACGAAGCGGCGGGAAGCAAGAGGAGGTTTTGCCCAAAAAATTATGTTGTTGCGGACATTCTGAAAATTATCTGCGTTAATCTGTGTTTATCTGCCTTTAATCTGCGGTTACTCTATCAATCAAATTACTGAGTTAAAAATTACATATTAATCCCAATGGCTGCTAACAAAATTAGAATTGCTAAAGATAAAGCCGAGTTAGTCAAATCATTAACTTTATCGGATAACAACTCCGCGCCTTTCCAGACTTACGCCGATGTCATCGCTTTCGCCGCAGCGTTGGGAAATCAGCGGAAAAAACGATCGCCTTTGGGGGAAATTTCTAAACGAGAACCGGGTGCGATAGATGTTGATATTTTTGTATCGAGGGGCTACGATATGGCGATTAAGTTAATTGCGATCGCCGAAACCAAAAATCCTCAAATTCTCTCCCATCTCGACGAACAATTGGAAGCAGAACGCTTGCAAATTTTTGAAGAATATGCTAATGGTGGACTGGAAATTTTGCGCGAAGAGTTGCGGGGGGCGGCGGATTATACCGATCGCCTTTTGTTGGTTTTGATTTCAGAAAGAGACAACCAACATCGGTCAAATGAAGAATTCGATTTAAGCAAGTTTTTATTTTAATAAGTTCCCAATGAAGCACATCCCCAAAAATATAATCAAGAGATGCTTACAGAAATCTGCAAAATTTCTTGCTTACAGTTACTCAGCATTTATTATCTGCTATTTCATTCTCAAACTAATCTTTTGGGATAGAATAGGAATTATTGCCTTAATTAGCACTTTTAGCCCCTTAATTTTCTTCCCTACTTTCCTGCTTCCCATCATCGGATTGTTAATCATCAAAAAAAGATGGTTCACTGTTATTTCTGCGATCGCCTGCTTTCTTCTCATAAGTTGGCTGCACGTCAAATACTTTTCTCCCGCACCCATCAACATCACAGATTCGCAGCCCAGCATCAAAATCTTATCCCATAACCTCAGTTGGCATAAAACTCAGTCACCTACTTTATTTAAGCTGATTGACCAGCAAAAACCCGATATTATATTTTTACAAGAAATGGTTCAAGCACCTACCCAAAGAGCTTTTCCCGGGTTAAAAGCAGACTACCCCTATCAAATTGGCACTCACTCTATAGGAATTTTCAGTAAATATCCAATTGTATCTAGCGAAATACTGCACTTAGCCGGCCATCCAGAAACGCAGCAGCGGGCCATTATTAAATTTAACGAACAAGAAGTAGTGATTTATAATATGCAAGCTACCGGGCCGTGGTTGAAACTCTCTAAAAAAGGGCGTTTTCTCAAAGTTCCAGTTTACAAATATGACAAACGCTCGCCTGAAATTCAAGACTTAGTGCAGCGAGTTGAGCGAGAAACTCTGCCAGTAATCGTCGCGGGCGATTTTAATATGACAGACGAAACTCAAGACTATGACAGGGTGCAGAAAGTCCTGCAAGATTCTTTCCGAAAATCGGGATGGGGGTTTGGTTTTACCTGGCCTCACGGTTGGGAACTTAAGTTCTTGGTAAAAAAATCGAATTGGAGATTAAATTATCCGGTTTTCCGGATTGATTATATTTGGTATTCAAAGCATTGGCGTGCTAAATCTAGTTCGGTTTTAGAGGCAACCGAATCGGATCATTTGCCTGTAGCAGCAGAAATTATTTTGTTAAAGGAAGCCAAATTGTGAGAATTTTTTTAGTCAATACCAGTCGGGAGCATCCCGGTTTTGCAAATATGCAGAAGTATGATATTTTTGTAAACTTTTTCCAGCTCCCTACTAGAACTTTGCCGAAAAATCTGTTTTAGGGTCAATGAGTTATTTTC
>JACJNV010000252.1 GCA_014695175.1 Microcoleus sp. FACHB-DQ6
GGTGACGATCGCAATTACGAGGCTGCCCAAGTCGTTTTCGCCTTCCATACGCTGGCGGACATAGATTTGGGCAGCTCTTTTAGCTATTTGCTGGTTGGCTGCTTCTGGGATAAACTCGGAGTCTAGCCATGCCAGCAGCGTTTGTTGGAGCCATTGGCCTTCTTGTTCGGGGTTTTGGGCGGGCGGTAAGGTAATAGGTTCAATGATTTCAGACATGATTATTCCTAATTGCTAATGTTGACTTTGAAAAGTTAACTGAGAAATGACAACTGATAAATATATGCAATATGATATACCGACAATTATACAAGGATACGCGCAAGGCTATTTCTTGATGGCAAATGACGGCGAGGAAAGTTTGGGGTGGTATTCCAGCCGACAGCGGGCGCTGATTCCCCTGGATGAAAGATTTACCTATCCGAAATCCCTGCGCCGCCAAATCAATCAAAATCGATTTTCGGTGGCTGTGAACCGCGATTTTGGGGCGGTGGTTGAGGGTTGTGCCGATCGCGAAACGACTTGGATTTCTAAGGAGCTCAAGAAGATTTACTGGGGTTTGTATGAGGCCGGTTGGGCTTACAGCTTCGAGACTTGGTGCGGCGACGAATTGGCGGGCGGTATTTTAGGATTGTCGATCGGCGGTGCGTTTATTGGGGAGTCGATGTTTTACCGAATTCCCGAGGGTTCTAAGGTGGCGATGGTGAAGTTGGTGGAGAGATTGCGCGATCGATCTTATCTACTTTTCGATGCTCAAATGAACAATCCGCACTTGGAAAGATTCGGCGCTTATACTGTTAAGGAAAAACTGTACAACACTCTTTTGCAAGCAGCTTTGAAGCGCCGCTGCTCCCTATTTTGAAAGCTTTGAGCTAATACCGAAAGGCCGCCAGGGAATAAATTCCACGGGGCTTTTAGCTAAAGTCCTCGCTATGAGGACTAAATGAGTTCTTCAGTCCTCTTGAGAGGACTTTAGCTTTGAGGCAGGGAATTCATTCCCTGCCGGACTGCCGGACTCAACGAAAGACCGTTAAATTGACACTAATGGGCATTGCCATGTCCTTACCCATAGCTAAAATTTTCAGCCCCGGTATAATGTTGAATATTCAAGTCGATCGAGCAAAAAGCAATGATAGATCCAGTCAGCGCGGGTTTGGGTTTGGGTTGGTTATTGGTGCAACCTATTTTGACGGAATTGGCTAAAGCAGCTTTAGACGACTACGTTAAAGATTTTTTTAAAGACTGCATTAAAGATGTTGAAGGACTTGCTAAAAAGCCCTTCGCTAAAAATGCTGTTCGCGATGCTCTGAAATCCTTTATTATATTGTTCGAGCAGGAATTAGAGCGATCGGGTTTAGATAAAAAACAGATTCAGCAATATCTGCAACCTTTAAAACAATTTATTAAACAACCTCCTGTGCGGCAAGTTTTGGGAAGTGCGCTTCAAGCAAATTGTCGGGTTTTAGATACTCCTATCTTAGCTCAGTCTTGGCAAACTTTGACCTTACAACATCCGGTGCGACGGATTTTCCCCACGTTGACTCGGCTCGTACCTTCTAATCTTCTTAATGGGCAACAAACAGCCTCGCTGCCCGATGCGTTTAATTGGGAACGAGTGGCAGAAAAATATCTGGCAAGTGTTAAATTAATTATACAGCAAAATGCGGAACTACGAGAAATTCTGAATGCTCAAAATTTAGACGGCATCTTGGGACGTTTGACAGATAGTGACCCTATTCCCGCTGATTTTAACTTAGAAAGTTATCAAGAAGGACTGCGAGAACAATATCAATATTTGGATTTAGGTAATTTAGATACTAGGTCTGGAGAATACGAACGCCAACTGACAGTTAGAGAAATATTTATTCCCCAAAATGCGCGCTCGTGTCAGGAATATTTGCCGAAAGATTATGAATTACCCAAGGAGATTCAAAAGCTATTGCGGGAACGGGGAGACATTGCCGCCGAAGTCCGTCCAGAAGATTTGGCACGCTACCAAAAAGCTTACACTCAACAGCAACCTGACTCGGTTTTGAAAGTAATTGATGATGTCAATTACCCTTATATAGTCATTCTCGGCGATCCGGGCTCAGGCAAATCAACGCTCTTAAAATACTTGGCGCTTCAGTGGGCAAAACTGTCTCCCAATCAGTTGTCATCTCAACCAATTCACTTACTGATTGAATTGCGAAAGTACAACCGCAGTAGAGATGAAAAAGAGTGCAATAATTTTCTAGAATTTATGGAGCGCGGTTCTAGTTGGATTGGGCATTTAAAGAAATCTATTTTGCACGAATGGCTGCAAGCTGGCCGCGCTGTCGTCATGTTTGACGGGCTAGATGAAGTCTTTGAGGTGCCAAAACGCAATCGTATTGTTGACCAAATCCATAATTTCACTCAAAAATATCCAACGGTGAAAGTGATTGTCACTTCTCGCGTGATTGGCTACCAGCAGCAACGGCTGAAGAATGCCCAATTTAATCATTTTATGCTGCAAGATTTTGAACCGGAACAAATTCAATATTTTATCCAGACGTGGCACGAATTGACGTTTACAGACCGCTTGAAAAAAGCTGCAATTTTAGAACGATTGGATAAAGCGATTGGGGAATCGAGGGCGATTCGAGAGTTAGCTGGAAATCCGCTGTTGCTGACGATGATGGCAATTCTGAATCGCAATCAGGAGTTGCCGCGCTTTCGAGCTAAACTCTATGAAGAAGCTTCAAAAGTGCTGCTGCATAAATGGGATTTTGAAGTGAAAGAAGAGCTGAGTAATGACAATATTGATCCTCGTTCAATTGATGAAGAAGTCAAACAAAGTATCTGCGGGCGAATAGCCTACAAAATGCAGTCGAGTGAGAAAGGATTAGCCGGAAATATTATTAGTCGCGATGATTTACGGCAAACTATAGCGGAATCTTTGAGGGGGTTGATGGGAACTGAGGCAACTGCTTGTGCTAAGTTGATGGTAGAGCAACTGCGGGAGCGCAATTTTATTTTGTGCTTCTTGGGGGGATACAATGAGGATTATTTTGCTTTTGTCCATCGCACGTTTTTGGAATATTTTTGTGCTTGGGAGTTTGTGCGGCAATTTGAGAAACAAAAAACGCTAGAATTAGATGATTTGATTCAAATCTTTCGGAAACACTGGCGAGATGAGTCTTGGCATGAAGTGTTGCGTTTAATGGCAGGAATGCTGGATGCTAAATTTACAGGTGACATCCTGGAATATCTAATTGGTGAAAATGGGGAAGCAGACAAGTTTAGCAATCTCTTTTTGGCGGCGCAGTGTGTTTCCGAAGTCAAGAAGAGAAATAATATTGCTGTTATTGCTCGTCAATTGCGCGCTCGAGTTAAAGAGTTAACTAAATACGGAAATATCACTGGTTCTACACCTCTAGAAGATCTCAGCCTATTTTTTAAAATTCGCAGACAAGCAGTAGCAGCAGTTGCAGGCACTTGGAAAGATGACCCAGAAACCTTACCTTGGTTCAAACAACGGGCTCAATCTGATGATAGTTCGGCTGTGCGACAAGCAGCAGTACAAGAATTAGCACGGGGGTGGAAAGATGACCCAGAAACCTTACCTTGGCTCAAAAAGCGCGCTCAATCAGACGATAATTCGGATGTGCGACAAGCAGCAGTACAAGAATTAGCACGGGGGTGGAAAGATGACCCAAGAACCTTACCTTGGCTCAAACAACTGGCTCAATCAG
>JACJNV010000253.1 GCA_014695175.1 Microcoleus sp. FACHB-DQ6
AAAATGGCTCCTTGACTCTAAAACAGATTTTTTTGGGAAGCTAAGTGTAGGTTTTTCCATAAAGCGATATATTTTATCATACTTTTGCCTACTTGCAAAATCGGGATGCTCCCGTGCCTCTTTGATTGAGAATGACGTTAAATATTAAGTCTTATCCAATTGAGGCTCAAGGATGAGTCTGCCCTCCGCCTAAAGGAAGATTTCATTAAACAAGTAAATTCCGTATGATGCTGTAAAAGTCAGTTAGAGGGGAAAGCTATCTCCGACTCTAGCTCCGCATAACTGACCAATCTTACAATATAAAAAAATACATCTCATGACATCAGTCACTCCCAATCAAACTTCCTCTCAATACGAAGTTACAGAATCAGAGGACAAAATTGAGTCTTTGGTAGAAGAAGTTAAGCCCGAAAGCGAACTCGATTTAGAATTCCTCTACACCCGAGACATTGAATTCCGACAAGAAACAATTTATTTTATTGTAGTCGATCGCTTTTACGACGGCGACCCCGCAAATAACGAAGGCCCAAACCCAGAACTTTACGATCCAGAAGGGAAAGATTGGGGCAAATATTGGGGCGGCGACTTGCACGGAGTTATCGACAAACTCGACTACTTAAAAGATATGGGTGTTACCGCAGTTTGGCTGACGCCACTGTTCGAGCAAGTAGAAGCATTATTTGTCGAACAAGCGGCGATTCACGGCTACTGGACTAAAGATTTCAAGCGACTAAATCCCCGCTTCATTGCCACAGACGACAATCCTTCTATTAACCAAACACAAGAAAGTAAAGATACGGTATTTGATAAGTTAGTACACGAGTTGCACCAGCGAAACATGAAACTCGTGCTCGATATTGTCTGCAATCACAGCAACCCAGATTTTAGTGGTAAAAAAGGGGAACTCTACGACGACGGCGTAAAAATAGCTGACTTTAACGACGATGAAGATAACTGGTATCACCACTACGGCGAAGTCACAAACTGGGAAGATGAATGGCAAGTCCAAAACTGCGAACTGTCGGGTTTAGCAACTTTCAACGAAAACAATATTGCCTACCGGAATTACATTAAGTCAGCAATTAAACAATGGCTCGACAGAGGCGTTGATGCTTTGCGGGTTGATACAGTTAAGCATATGCCTATTTGGTTTTGGCAAGAATTTAATGCTGACATTTTAGCACACAGACCTGATGTTTTCATTTTTGGCGAATGGATTTACAGCGATCCTAGAAACGATCGTTCTGTGGAATTTGTCAACGAGTCGGGGATGACTATTTTAGATTTTGGTCTGTGCGTGGCAATTCGAGAAGTATTGGGGAAAGGTGCCGACGCAGGATTTAAGTTAATCCAAGAAGTCCTGAATTTGGATCACCGCTACTACGGGGCGACGGAGTTGATTACTTTTATTGACAACCACGATATGCCCAGGTTTCAGTCGTTGAATCCCGATCCAGAAATGCTGCAGTTGGCGATATGTTTAATTATGACGACTCGCGGCATTCCCTGCATTTATTACGGCACTGAACAGTATCTGCATGATGATACAGAAGGGGGAAATGACCCCTACAACCGCCCGATGATGGAAAAGTGGGATACTGATTCGCCGATTTACCGAGCTGTGCGTTTGCTGTCGGGATTGCGGCGGCTGAATCCAGCTATTTCGATGGGGAGTCAGTGGCAAAAATATCTAACTGCTGATGTTTATTGTTACGTGCGCCGCTATCGCGATTCGGTAGTGTTTGTAGCGATGAATCGTGGCAATGCTGTTACAATTACAGAGGTTGATACTGAGCTGCCTGATGGAGAGCATACGGAAGTTTTATCGCGCCGTAAGTTTGAAGTTAAAGATGGGATGCTGTACAATTTAGAGCTGGGTGCGCGGGAAGTAATGATTTTTAGCCGCGTCGGAGAGCGAGTTAAGGCAAAAACTATCGTGCGGGCGCAGCTTAACAGCGTTAGAACTCAGCCTGGGGAAAGAATTGTGGTGATTGGAGATTGTCCTGAACTGGGGAATTGGGATATTAGTAAGGGTTTCCCGTTGGAGTATATCAATACTAATACTTGGTTTGGGGAAATTCCTTTTAATGAAAGTGCGGGGAAGTTGATTTCTTATAAGTATGCGCTGCTACGGGAAGGACAGTCGCCACTGCGAGAAAATCTGGTTTGTCGCCGCTGGGTTTTAGTTTCGGAAGGGACTGTGAAATGGCGGGATAAATGGGCGAGTGGACGGGAGTCTTAATAGTTTTGATTTGTGAGTTTTGAGTGAAACAGTTTTAGGCACAGAAACCGGGTTTGATGAACGAAAATACTTCCTTAAGGCTTTCGATTATGTTTTAAAAACCCGGTTTATTTACTAGCTACGTAACAGCAGTGAGATTTAATTAGTAACGGCCACTCATAATTCATTATTTTTTAAAGATGACTTACGTAATAAATAGTTTGGCTTTTTATTTATAGCACTAAGGTGTGCATTGTGCATCCTCCGGACGTGAGTTATGGTGCGCGGAGGCGCACCCTACATTTTTATTAAAGCGATCGCAACTTCTGGGCTAAAACATCGACATAACGTTCGCTGCTGTGCTGGTTCACAACCATTTCGTAGCCCCGCTGCGCTTGAGATTCAGCTTCTTGAGGATTTTTTAGCAAATGGACGATCGCCTCGCGCAAACCTGCTGCATCTCCCACATTTACAACTTTGGCAATATCGGGGGTGGCTAAATAATCGACCATACCTTGAGTCCGAGTAATAACGACCGGTCGCTTGCAGGCCATTGCTTCCAGTAAAACCTGCACTCCCGCAGCATATTTATTGTCCACCAAACAAACTGCAATTACGTCTGCATCCCGGTAAAGCTGCAGTAAATCTGGCCATTTGTAGAATTTGCGGGACATATTTTCTGGCATAGTATCGGGGAAAGCTTTCGATAAAGCCTTGGCATCTTTAGAAAAACCGCTAATTTTTACGTCAACATCTAAGTCAGCAGTTGCTGCTGCTAAGAATCGGTAGTCGCGCTTTTCTAATCCGACGCTAACAACTGTTTGCCGCTTTTTCTCGCCCGAAACTGGACCCGGTGTGAAAAATTGGGTGTCTGTCTGTTCTAGAAGCACTAAAATGCGCGATTCAGGTATAGCTAAATAGCTGCGGAGGAAGTTTGTTTGAGGGCGGGCGTTGACCATGAATAGGTCAATTTTTTCAGCCAAACCGAATAGTTTCAGGGCGACGCGGCCGCGCGGCCGATCGATATTGTGGAAAAATACTACAATTTTCGGGCGCTTGGGCAATTGGCCACACACCGCCGCCACTGGAATCCCAATGTCCTCGCCCGTACAAAATATCACGTCGTCGCTGCTGACTTGCTCGGACAACTTGCGGGCGGCGGCCCAATGTTCGGGTTTAGAAGAAATTTTCGATCGCAGCTTGTCGCTCAACGATATCGCTTCGCCATCTGGGGCATGAACGGTGGCATTTAAGCGGTCTCTGAGAGCTCGCAGGACGTGGCGAGGGCATTTGCCGAGTTTTGCATCGCGGTCAATTCCATCTAGGTCTATTTTGCGACCTAATGCCAAATGGTATTTCAAACTCTTCTCCTTATAATTAATGCTGGTGCTGCCACAAATTATCTAACCTCAGAAGATTCTATAGTCTGCTGTTGAACGTGCTGGTTCGATCGATCAATTTTAGATTTTAGATTTTAGATTTGACTCTACAGATAAATCTGGGGGGTTCTCCCTCATGTCTAAATTTTTGTGAGTTCCACGAATCCTGTCTGGGGCTTGTATAGCAACGGCCCTCACGGTTAGGAAACCGGGTTCATGGACGCCCGCGCGCAAATCCTGTACGAATCAAAAACAGTGAAACGCGCCGATCGATTCCAAGGACTTAAGCTTTTATGCTGAAGTTAGCTAAAGAATTTATGTTTAACCCCATGTATATTTCTCCAGAGCAAGATCAAAAAATTCGCTACACCATGCGCGAGTGCGGTCAAGAAGCTTACAAGCTAGCAGCCAAACCTTTTGAAGTTTCCGAGAAAGGGCCCAACGACTACGTGACGAGTATCGATCAATACCTAGACCGACAACTATCGGCAGCATTTAGCGCTTTGTTTCCTGAAGATGGCAGGATCACCGAGGAAAACGACACCTCCAGAGCAGCTTACGGGGCCAATTACCAGCGCCTTTGGTGCATCGATCCCCTCGACGGGACTGAAGAATTTATTCGGGGAAAACTGCACTACGCTTCGATGGTGGGGCTGCTGCTGGAAGGAGAACCGGTGGCCGGCTGGCTCTACGCCCCGGCTTTTGACCAAATGTATTTTGGGGGCAAAGATTGGGGATTGTTCCAAACTGTGGGAACCCAAGCGCCGCAGCCGATCGCGCTATGCAAACCCCCGGCTCCGACAGCGGAAAATTGTAAAATTGTTCTCGGAGACAAAGACCAAAAAAACTACGCCCGGGCGATCGCCCAAAGCGTCCCCGGAGCAGAATTTTACTCGCTGGGCAGCTTTGGCTTAAAAGTGATGGAAGTTATCTTCGGTCGAGCTGGTTTGTACCTGTATCTCAACGGCAGAGTTAAAGTGTGGGATACCGCCGGCCCTCTGGCTCTAGCAAAAGCAGCCGGATTGGTTTGTTGCGACTTGCAAGGTCAACCGCTGAGGTGGACGGCAGATGCGATCGAGGCCGAGAGTCTGGCCCACACACAGTCGATCGCGATCGGCTGGCCGGACTATATAGAACCTCTGTTGGGCAAAGTTCAACAGGCAGTGGCAGGCTTGTAAACCCGTTTAAGATTAAAGAATCTGCCAATTTTACGTGAACCTGGCCTCTGCACCCTTATCATCAATTAAAGGAGCAACGGATTGTTTGTGTTCCCAAACATCGATCGTTCCCTAGCTGTTGGGTTTCGCCTAATCATATTTCCCACCTCCGCGAGTTTGCGTCAGGAACCTCAGCCTAAAGGCGTGAGGCTTGGAAGAGTAATCTGACAAGCCATTCTGACGGGCCTAAGTCTTAACTGACTACGTTTTTTGAGTCACGACACCGGAGAATGCGAAGCCAGTTTTCCGCTCTGTCGCTGAAGGTTAAACAGCTCTAAGGTCACTGGGGCAGTGCTTTCAGCCCAACAAGCTCACTAAACCTTGGCGAGGCTAACATCACCCCGAAAGGGAGGCTCGAAAGAGCAAAACACTATGCGTACAGGGCTGGGAAGTTTGAGGCGGTAATTGTCCCGCTGAAAGTGCAACACAAAAGCACACCGAGCCAACCAGTCCCAAGGCGGTAGTAATCAAAAAAAGACAATATAAAGCCGTCCTAGAAGGACGGAGTTTCTACCCATTTTTTTGATGAAGACAGAAGCTTTCAGTGAGCTATTCCCTCTATTTAAGGGTGCTAACCCAGAAACCTTGGGAGGGCTGCTATCAAATGCCGTCAAGCATGAGTATCCCCCAGGCCGAGCTGTGGTGATGGAGGATTCTTGGGGCAACGCGATTTACTTTGTCGTGTCCGGCTGGGTCAAAGTCCGGCGCCTGTCAAACGATCGAGCTGTATCAATGGCTATTTTAGGACGGGGTGCGTTCTTCGGCGAAATGGCAATTCTTGACGAATCTCCCCGATCGAATGACGTACTTGCTCTCTCGCCGGTGCGGCTGCTGAGCGTCACAGCTCAGCGATTTATCCAAACCCTGTTTAAAGACCCGCAATTGCACCACCGGATGCTGCAACTGATGGTGCGGCGGCTCCGCCAAACCAATCACCGCTATCAACTCCGAAACCGCCAGCCAGCGGTTAAACTAGCAAATACTTTAGTCGAGCTGGCAGAAAACTACGGTCAGAAAACTGCTGAGGGCAAAGATATCTTCAATATTCCTTATGAAGACTTAGCGGATGTCACAGATATCACCCTAGATGAAACCAGCAAAATTATGGAAAAACTCGATAGTAAAGGTTGGATCAATATCGATCCAGACCGCCAAACTATCCATTTGATCAACCTCAAGCACTTGATTAATTTGGCAAGTCAATGACTGATGTTACTTCTTTGGATACCTCGTCCGCTGCCGGCAATTGTCAGGGGCAACTAACAGCACCGACAATTCAATATTCGGTGGCGATGCCCAATCCTGAATCCCACCTCTTTGAAGTAACTTTGCGCGTGCAAGGTTGGTCGGAGCCGGTTCTGGATTTAAAAATGCCTGTCTGGACTCCCGGTTCTTACTTGGTTCGAGAGTACGCCCGCCACCTGCAAGATTTTAGCTCCCAGGCGGGCGAGCGAGCTTTACCTTGGCGCAAGCTCAGCAAAAATCACTGGCAAATCGAGACCGATTCGGTGTCAGATGTCACGGTTTTCTACCGTATTTTTGCCAACGAACTGACAGTGCGAACTAATCATTTAGACTCGACTCACGGTTATTTCAATCCGGCGGCTTTGTGCTTTTTCTTGCCCGGTTTTGAGCGCAACTGTTATACCGTGACAGTTGTGCCGCCGAAGCCGGAATGGCGCACAGTTACTGCTTTGCCACCTGTTTCCGGGCAAAATCTTACTTTTGCGGCAGCGGATTTTGACACTCTTGCAGACAGTCCTTTTGAGATTGGCTATCACGAAGTCTACGATTTTGAAGTGATGGGAAAACCCCACCAGCTAGTTGTTTGGGGAAAAGGCAATTTAGAACCCGACCGGGCGATTCGAGACATCCAAAAAGTTATCGAAGTCGAGGCAAAAATGTTCGGCGGTTTGCCTTACGAACGGTATGTGTTTTTACTGCATTTGTCCGGCTCTGGTTTTGGTGGTTTGGAACACAAGGAGTGCTGCACTCTCAACTATCCCCGTTTTAATTTTCGGGCTAAGGAAAAGTACGAACGCTTTATTCAGTTGGTGGCTCACGAGTTTTTTCACCTCTGGAATGTCAAGCGCATTCGACCGAAAGCTCTGGAAGTATTTGACTACGAAAAAGAGAACTACACTCCTTCTTTATGGTTTTCTGAAGGGACGACCAGTTATTACGATTTGGTGATTCCTTTTCGAGCTGGTCTCTACAGCGTGAAAGGTTATTTCCAATGTATGGCTAAGGAAATCACTCGCTTGCAGACGACTCCGGGGCGGAGCGTGCAGCCGGTCAGCGAGTCGAGCTGGGATGCTTGGATTAAACTTTATCGCAGGGATGCTAACAGCGACAACTCGCAGGTTTCCTATTATTTGAAAGGGGAAGTTGTTTCGTTTTTGCTCGATTTGTTGATTCGAGCCAGACACGGCAATTCGCGATCGCTCGACGATGTGATGCGTTTGATGTGGCAGCGGTTTGGCAATGCTAACTCAAGTAAAAACGAAGATTTTGAACAGAAGCCGGAAACAGACGCCAAGCCGTCGCATCTGACATCAAACGGACAGTTAAATTCTCCTTCGCGGCCGGCAGAAATAGGCTTTACTCCCGAAGAGTTGCAAAGTGCAATCGAGTCCGTTGCCGGCATTGATTTGAGCGACTTTTTCGCGCGCTATATTGACGGCACAGAAGAGTTGCCTTACAACCAGTATCTCGAACCTTTCGGGCTGGAACTCATCGCAGGTGAAATTGACCAAACGCCTCGCATCGGTTGGACGCTGGGACTGGAAAACGGGCGGGAAATGGTGAAATTTGTCGAAGTAGGAGCTCCGGCACAATTGGCTGGAATTGATGCTGGGGACGAGTTGCTGGCGATCGAAGGTTTTCGGGTAAATTCAGAACAAGCCAGTGAGAGGCTTAAAGATTATCAGCCGGGGGACACAATAGAGGTGACGGTTTTTCACCAAGACGAACTGCGGACTTGTCCTGTTACTCTCGCCTCGCCGCGGCCGGCGCGTTACTCGATCGTGCCGGTGGAACAGCCCACCGCTATTCAGAAACAAAACTTTACTGGATGGCTGGGAGTTCCTCTATCGAAATTGTGACATAAATAAAAAGGAACGGGAAAGAAAAGACCAGAATAAATCAAGCTCAATTCCCAATTCCCAATTCCCAATTCCCAATTCCGCTAGCATCGTCCTGGTAAAATTGAATCACCAGTCAATACTCAACTATCATTCAGTTTTTCGACTGACAGTCAACAGTTAACAGTCAATAGTCAACAGTCAACAATAATTCCGCTTACACCGGAATTGATATTACCAATTACCAATTTTGATTATGCAAACCCCACCTCCTCCATCAATTACACCCCGCCAGATGAATCTGCTGAGGATTGTTACTTCTATGGCCTGGGCTGACGGCCAACTCGCGACAGAAGAAGTTGATTTAATGCTCGATCGCTTTTGCAGTTTGTTTGCCACTGATAGCGACGGACAACAAATGCAACAAGAACTGCGGGATTACATCATGCAAAATATTCCCCTTGACGAGTTGATCGGTCAACTAGAAACTCAAGAGGAAAGGGAATTAGTCCTGCAACTCGGCTATGAAGTGATTTCTTCTAGTTCTCGCACTCCCGACGAACCAAAAATTAACGCTGAAGAAGCAGCAGCTTATCAAAAATTAGTGCAGTTGCTGAATCTTTCAGAGGATGTGGTCAAGCGTATTGAAGCTGAATCATCGGCTGCAGATACTTCAGAGGGAATTGTAGAGAAGATGGCTCACAAATTAGAAAAGTTCATCAAAGGTTAGTTCTGGACTTGCGCGCGCTTGGCTTAAAAACCCGGTTGATTCCTAGATTTCTCGTTACTCAACCTGAAATTTTTCGTATAAACCGGGAATAAGCCCCCCATGCCTAAGTCTTGTTAGGTAAGTATCGGAATAATACAGCGGATTCCAGGTTTATGAAGTACAGTAGCAGCAGCTTGTAAACCAGTTTTTAAAGTGCTTAATATTAACCCGCGTCAAGCGCCGTAGCTAGTAAAACATCAACCATCT
>JACJNV010000254.1 GCA_014695175.1 Microcoleus sp. FACHB-DQ6
ACTCACCCGTCCGCCACTAAGTATTTCTACTCCGTTCGACTTGCATGTGTTAAGCAGACCGCCAGCGTTCATCCTGAGCCAGGATCAAACTCTCCGTGTTGTTGAGTTTTTTTTGGCTACAATCAAGCTATTTCCACTCAGCCTAGTAGCTGGTTTTTTTCCCTTGACTTTTTTCTCGTTGTTTGCGATATTGAGTATCAGCTCTCGCCGTTACTCTCAATCTTGATTTTTTTGACGAGGTTAATAGTGCTTTAAGCTTTCAAACTATTCTTTTTTCTAGGTTCAGTTTTTTGCCTTTAGTTTTTTGCCTTTAGTTCGCGGTTGTTTGAACCGCTTCTCTTCTGGCGCTTTATTAATGTATCAACTCTCCCTAGGGTTGTCAAGCGTTTTGCGAAAATATTTTTAATTTTTTTTGAACCTATACACACCAAGGGTTTCGGCTGTCCTTCAGCGCTCGGCTATCCGAAACCTGACTCCTCTTTTAACTATGAGCGCTTTTTTTGGATCAAAATACGGCTTTTGGGCGGACTATTCCCGCGCATGGGTAGAAGAACTCAGTGGTTCAACATCATGAGGGGGCTTACTTGGAGTATAGGTAAGGCAAAGTTAGAGTGTAAGGTGTGAGGCTGCATCATGGGGTTAGGATGACAGAAGCAGGCTGGTGCATGAGTCATGTATGTGTAAGTGGTGTCTGTATTTCTTGGACTTTACTGAGGGACGTTTGGGTCTCAGATTGAGCCGATCGCCCTTAACAATTCCTCTGATTCCAAATCCAGAAGTTGACACGACACGGTTCTCTAACCCTGATCCAACTGCCACGAATCGATCGGCCGCAAATACACTCTCCTGAATTACACCCCCAAACTCCATCAGTTACGCCATTTCTCAGCCTTTGACGATCGAGGGCGAGTTGCTCTCCTCAACATCTACATCTAAAAAGTGCAAGTGACTTTCTTCCTCAGTATTGACAGCAATCACCAAACCTCTATTCCCCCAGGGAGCTATCGCCCGGGGTGAGGCGGGGCTGCTAAAACTCCCTACTTGAATCCCTTGACTGTTTAACACTTCTATCTGCCCCCCAACATCTGCCAACACCCATCCCCAATTAGCGACACAAGCAGACACGGGCAAAGTTTCAAGAGGAATTCGTGCTATCTTGAGTGGCCACAATTTCATCAACAGCACCGCCGCTTTACCACCTTGAGGAATTCCCAGCAAAGTATAAGGCTCAGGTGTCAACAGCATCTGTCCGACGCTGGCAGACAACCGCACAGAACCCACCGAGGTGCCGCGGCGAGTGTAAACTCTAAAAATAGTTTGGGGATTTTTTGGTTCATTGTCCGGCCAAACTGCTAAGACGTGTCGCCGATCCAAAAATTTTAATTCTGGTAAATAGTGTTCTGGTAACGGCACAGTAGCGATCAGCTTCAGGGCTTTTTTCTGATCGCCAGCAGTGCTGTTTGCAGCTAAAGAATAAAAACGCAGTTCGCCGGGAACCGCTACTGTCAACCAGTTGCCGTAAGAGTCTACAGCTGCTTTTACAGCATCTGGACCTTGCCTCAAACCCATATCCAGCAAGCACTGAGGCTCCCAAGAGCGCTCATTGAGCCAGTAAAGTTTTTGCGGAGTGAGAACGCAGCAGCCGTTGGAAACAGGTAAAATACCGCGCACGATTTCCGGCATTAATGAAATAGAAATAGACATTTCTTCTGTAACTAGCTGTTTTCCCGGCTGAGACCAAACCTTGACCTCTGTACCTACAGCAGCATAGAGATACGTTTCAGTGGCAATTAAAGCGGTCAACGGTGCAGGAAGTATCAGTGGCTTGGGCTGCGAAAGCGAATAGCGCACAGTCCGAAGTAAATTAATCGCCGACAGTGAGGCTTTTTCCTCTTCAACTTCTAGCAAAGACTCAGTTTCAGACTTCAGACTTTTATCACCACTGGTTGTGGGGCTTTCCCAGGGAATAATGCAGCCGCCCAATTGCCTGACAGCGGGGTCGTACATGATCAGCCGCAGAGCTTGAGCCATTTGGGAAGCACTGGCAAAACGGCGGGCTGGCAGCTTTTCTAAAGATTTTTTGACTATTGCTTGCAAAGGTTCGGGGATGGCGTCGGGAAATTGCAAGCGTTGATTCAGGTGCGCCCACCTCAAGTCTCCGGGGGTTCCCCCGAAAGGGCGGTAGCCCATTAGCAATTCAAACAGCAGAATTCCTACTGCATATATATCTGACATCGGGGAAAAAAGACCGTAAAACCGCTCAGGGGCCATGTAAGCGGGGGAACCTACGGTAGCGTCGGGAGAAATTTCTTGGTGAAGGCGAGTGGTACCAATTTCTGGCAGCCGACGCGCGATGCCAAAGTCAGAAAGCCGGGGCGACCAACCTTTTGCTCCTAAAGTTAGGAGGATATTTTCGGGTTTGATGTCGCAGTGAACAACGCCTCGGCGGTGGGCGTAGTCTAAGCCCGCTAAAACTTCCATGACTAGCTGTAAACCTTCGAGCAGACGCAAGGGGCGGTCTTGTTTGAGCAGGTTGCGGAGGGTTCCTCCCTCGCAGTAGTCCATAACCAAGTACCTGCCTGTAGCTGTGTGTTCTAGAGCTCGGCAGGTAACAATGTTCGGGTGCTGCAAGGTGATCAGAAACCACAGCTCTCGCAAGAATTCGCTAGTTGGGGCTTTTTGATGACTAAGTTCTTTGAGAGCAACCAGTTGGCTGGTGAGGCGGGAGTCCTGGGGGGGAGCTTCTCGAAGGCTGGCACAAAAAACTCGACCAAATTGTCCTTGTCCGACTAGCCCTAAAATGCGGTACTTAGAATGTTGCATCGGTCTAATTATAGAAAAAGCTTGAGCTAGTATTAAAATATGTAAATAATTCTGACAAAAATTCAAATTTTTGAATCGCTCGCCAGGTACAGCCTATGTTATCTCAGGTTCATTCTCAGCCTCCTTGAGAGCGATCGCACAGTCGCACCTACTAAAATCATTAAGCTTCGGAATCACTATCAATCTTGCCGGATGCCGAGACCCGCTCGGGAACTACCTGTGGCTGCTATTTTAGTCGATCGCGACTATTACAGTTTTTTCAATGCCATCTAGAAAGTATCTAAGGTTTTAGCTTTTCAAGGCTAAGCTGGGGAATCGGGGCGAGGGAACAGCGATGACCAAAACAGAAGTGCGGTTATGCCATAGGGGTTAGAGAGCCAGAAGCCGATGCTGTCGTCAAGGCATCTTAACCTTTTTGAGTGTTAGCCAAACTTTTTTGCGCTTTGAATAAGTTGATCGTAACTTGCTAAATACTGAACTTGACAGGAGCAAACATCAATATGGTTAAAATTATTAAACTAGATCCAATTGCGGAGGAAATAGCCGTCGAAACCCACTCAAATATCCTGTCTGCCTTACTTTCCAAAGACTTAGACGTTCTCAAGGAATGCGGGGGGCGGGGAATGTGCGCTACCTGCCATGTTTACATTAAAGAAGGCATGGAAGGCTTGTCGGACATGAACCGCCGCGAGAGAAGGACGTTGGAAGTCATTACTACGGCTAAAGCCAATTCGCGACTTGCTTGTCAGGCTCAAATTATGGGCGAGGGTGTGGTTGTACAGTTGCCTGCGGGGATGTACATTAATGCTATTGAAAATGTCGAAGCTCTGATCGGCCGCCGGGCCCAGCAAGATTTATTACACCCAATTACGGGTCAAGTAGTTGTAGAATCAGGTAAGTTAATTACTCGTTCTATCGTTACACAGCTTAATGAAACCCGCTTTCAAGTAGGACAGTATTTAGTTCGGACTAAAGAAGCTTAAAACTGATATGTTTGTATTTTAGTAGTAGAGAAAAATCTATGTTGAGCCAACTTGCGCGTTTGAGCATGGAAGCAGACGGACGCTACGCCAGTGCAGAAGAACTCCAATTTTTGAAAGACTACTTTCAGTCTTTGAATCATCGGATGAGTGCTTATAAAAAAATTCAAGCCTCTGAAACAGAAATTATACGGCAAGTGGAAGCACAAATGCTGTCTCTAGACCCTAGTTTATTTCGGCGGGGGGGTAACGATGTCACTGAAAAGTGCCGTGGAGATATTGTGCAGGTGTTGAGGCATTCGGCGGCAGCACTGTTGATTAATGATACGGAACGATTGCGCGATCGGCTACTACTTTGGTTGCAAACTATTTTAGGCGCTGTTCAAGTTAGAAATAGTGCAACCGTGACCTACGATGTGATGAAAAAGGTCCTTAAACAATATCTCACGGTGGAAGAAAGAAACCTATTTTTTCCGATTCTGGACATCAACCGCACTTTACTAGGCAAATAATCAAGGGAGTTGAGAAGTTAACGCCGATAAACTGTGCCGTTAGGAAGAGTGGCTCCAATCAACTTCGCTCCCGTCAAATCCGCCTCAGTGAGAATGGCTCCCCGAAGGTTGGCTCCTGTCAAGTCAGCTTTCTGCAAGTTGGCTTGACTCAGGTTAGCTTTGCTCAAGTTAATTTCATGCAGACAAGAATTAGACAGGTCGGCATTGATCAGGTAGGCTAGACTCAAGTTGGCTTTGCTGAGGTTTGCCCCGCTCAAGTTAGCTTCCATCAGATAAGCACCGCTCAAGTTGGCTTCGTTCAACAATGCCTCTGCCATATTAATTCCAGTTAAAAGTTTGCGGCTCAAGTCTACACCGCTGAGGTCGGCCCCGCTGAGGTTAATACCGCTTAAGTGGCTGCCATTCAAAGTAATGTTTCTCAGGTAGGTTTTGCTGAGGTCTGCTTTGCACAAATTGGCTCTATCCAAGCAAGCTTCGCTAAGGTCTGATCCAATCAAGCACGCGCCGTTTAAATAGGCTTGAGTGAGGTTAGCTCGCCTGAGATTAGCTTTCAAAAGGTTGGCTTTGCTGAGGTTAGCACGGGTTAAGTTGGCTCCGGCTAGGTTGGCTTTGGATAATTCGGCTCCCGTGAGCTGTGCTTCGGTCAAGTCTGCCTCTTTCAAACTCGCTAGACTTAAGTAAGCATCTTTGAAGTTTGCCCCGTTGAGATTGGCTTTAATCAGATATGCTTTACTGAGATTGGCCTCGGTGAGAACGGCTTTGGTGAGGTTAGCTGCGCTCATATCTGCACCTATGAGATTAGCATTGGGAAGATTTGCTCCGGTCAGGTTTGCCCAATTCAGATGAGAGCCGGCTAGGTTGGCGCCGGTGAGATTGGCACCGATGAGATTGGCGCCGCTCAGACTGGCTGCCATGAGGTTGGCACCGGTGAGATTGGCTCCGCTGAGGTCAGCTTTGCTGAGATTGGCTCGACTCAGATGGGCTTTGGTGAGGTCGGCCCCGCTGAGGTTCGCACCGATTAAGTAGGGTCGTTGCTGGTGTTGGTTGAGGTTTGCCAAAATTAGAGTTGGGGCATCGTTGGAACGGAATAAATCGATCGGACTCAACACAATGCCGCGCAGATTTGCCAGTCTAAAATCTCTTTCGCCGGCTGCATATCGAGTTAGAAGTTCATTGGCGTCCATTAAGTTCTAGCAAAATGTTTGAGGTTTTGATGGCTTTTAAATTTTATGAGTTTCTAGAGTAAGTTATGAAGTTTCTAGCTGCTAGTTCTCATCAGGTTTTATTTGAATTGCTAAAACCTTATTTTTTAACTCACGAGCTTTTTTATAATTTAACTCACAGTTTTGATGATACGGTCGATAATATGGCTGCCCAAAAATCGATTTGACAGCTATTAGCAACAAACTAATAGCTGTCAAATAAGTCAGTTTTTTTGAAAAAGTTGACTGAGAATAGCTTCATGGTCTTTTCCTTCTTCGACCATAGAATCTGCTGGTTGGAGGCGATCGCGCAGCCCTAAAATAAAGCGGTTGCAGTCCGAACCCAATGATTCGCAGGATGTTTGCAGACAGTGAAGTTCTCGACCCGTAAGCTGACTAAAGAACGCACTTAAAATACCTGCTTCTAAAAAACAGGCGGGTCGCTTAGACTTGGGAGCTGTTTTAGCAAAAAGAGAGTTAGCAATTTTTACTATTAAAAATCCCTGTTCGGAATAGCTGGGATCAAGCTCAAATGTTCCCCATCCATGAGTTTTCCAACACTGCTGCAAGGCCTGAAGAAATTCTACCATTTCCATTTCAGAAACTGGCTGACCGTAGTATTCGCTGACTTCTTCGCAAAAACGCACGTAGAAGTTTTTACCCCACCAGCGACCGCAGTTGAAAAGTACGAGGCGGGAGGCTTGACCTGTTTCTTTTTCTAAGCCGATATAAATGGCTTGAATCAGTGTTTCTGGGAGCGCTAGAAGCCGATCTCCCCGGCGGTTTTCGAGGAGGCCGAGTTCGAGGTCGCCTCGGACGTAGGCATCGCTGGCAAAGTAGTTTCCAGGGAGTCGGGGCTGTTTGAGTAAGTCGGCAATATTAATCATCGGAAATTGGGAATGGGGAATCGGGAATTGGAAATTGGGAAGAAAGCTGATTATTTATTACCTTGGTCAATAATAATTGACTGGGCTTGGTCGAAAAATGGTTGCAATATAGCGCGGGCTTGCTCGGAAAGCAATTCTTTTAAACGAGTTTGCAGCAGATTGCAAACAGTTGCTTCGATATTGTGAGTTTGGTGGGCTTCGACTATGCCGGAAAGCCAGTCTACAAGGCGCTGTTCTAGAAAATTTCGATCGTTCAACAGCATAGCCATAGCGCAGTACCGCAAGACTAAAACCCAGTGTTTGAGAGAGCGTTCTAAGGTTTCTTGTTTTTCGTCGGGGAATGTTTCTTGTAGTTTGTTGGCTACTGGTTGGAAGATGCTTGCTTCCTTCTCTCGCAAAAACTCGTAAATTTTTAAGCGCTGGACAAGAGTTACAGCTTGACGCTTAAAAGCCATGAGTTCTTCGCCTTTTAAAAAGCGGTTTTCTGCCTGATCCAGCAGCGCCTCAATCTCAGGGTGCATGATTTTAATTAAGTGGTAATCGGTAATTGATAAAAGGAAGGAAATTCGGCAACGAGCAATGTACGGGATTTAACGGATTTAACTAATTGATTTTGAGGGATGAGGAAAGAGGGGTGAGGGAAGATGGAGGAGGGATTACCCTATTTTTTATTTTCCATTACCTACAGAGATTAAAACAGGTCAAATAGGTCATCAATGGTGACTTCTGCTTGTTCAGAAATAGAAATTACTGGCACGGGTGGCGGTAGGGGTAGGGCACCTACTTCCGGAATTCCTTCCCAAGAAATAGCTTGAAAAAAGTCTGCTACTGGCTGGGTTAAGCTCAGAAGTTGACCGGGGGTCGAGCCAGTTGGGGTTTCTAAAGATTTTCCCAGCCAATTATAGTGACCAAAGAATTCTTGGACAGATTGGTCCAACCATGAAGTTTGACTTTTCATCTTTCTTCCTGCCTGGAGAAATCCACCATCGCACTTTCAATCGCGAAATTGGTGGGAGGAAAGGCAGGGCAGGGGATGTGCCTTTCCAGGTTGTTTACCGCAATATTTCACCGTGTTGCAGTCGATTTTGAATATCGCGGGCGTTGGCACCTTCGTTGAGCCAGAATGCTGCTGCATCAATTTTATCTGGGTTGCCAAGCAGGAACTTGCAATAGGTTTCTCCCATTGAGTAACATTGGAGTTCTATGCAGCTCAGAGGCTTTTTGACTAGAGAGCCGAAAAAACCGGCGAACAAACCAGCGTATAGGTGACAAACCGGTTTGCCTACGTCTCCCAACGTGCGAGCAACTGCTGAGTCAAAGAGGTTGATGAAGATGCAGCCGTGTTTGCGATCGCTCATGTCCACTTCCCAGCGACCCCAACCTTGAGCCGTGAAAGGCCACCACCAAGTTTCTAGCAGAAACATGAGATTTGACTGGCGAATGTTCTGGCTGTATTCGGCACTAAACCATTTTTGAAAAAATTCGGAATCTTGGAGTCCCCACTGGCAACCAATAGTATACATGATGACAGAGGATGCGGGGCCGACTTCTTCTTCGAGCCCCTCCACCAAACCAATAATGAAGTCTTCGCTGGTAAAAATGTTGCGCGACTGATTCCAGTCGTCAATTGTACCCATCTGGCGATCGAAGGCAAAAAAATCCTGAAACCTATAGTGGCTGTGAGTTTTAGGATGCTTTTGCTTCAGTAGCGATTCGCTGTGGGTGGAGATTTCTTTTTTAGCGGTAGAGACCATTGGCGGGTTATTCCTTTTTGGTGTAGTTTGGTGAAAATTAGAGTCAAATAGACTAGCCTGTGTATCCAATTTAACTTTATTTTTCTAAAGGCAGGCACAGGGTATAATTTTTCAGTGCAATATAAAAATTAAAAATTCTAGGATGCTAAATTTGGGGGCTTGTTGGGAGTTCTGCCTTCGGACAACTGCTCTCTGAGTGCTGACGAAAGTGGGTATAACCTTAAACGGCTATGTGTTATCGTTTTGTGCAAGCTGTCCACTATATATATAGGGCATATGGGGATGAAAAATCACGCTTGTATTGCAATAGGCATCAATCAATATCAGTTACTCCAGCCTTTGAGTTATGCCCAAGAGGATGCAGAGGCTCTGTACGGTTTTTTGACTGAGGAGGCGGGTTTTGCGCCGGATGGATGTCTGCTGATGACCGATAGCTCGCCGTCGCTGTGGGGTCAATCTACATATCCAAATCGGGAAAATATTCTGAGATTGACCCAAAGCCTCTGCGCGGAACATGTGCAACAGGGAGATTTACTCTGGTGTTTTTTTAGCGGCTACGGTGTCAGCTATGAAGGTAAGGATTATTTGATGCCTGTTGACGGCAATCCGGCTGACATTCAGGGTACGGGGATTCCGGTAGAGTTGCTGTTGAATACTCTGAAAAACGCTCCTACGGAAACGGTATTGGTGCTGGTTGATATGAACCGCAGCCAGATTGTGAAAGCGGGGGAAACGATCGGCTCTCAAACGGTCGAGCTGGCGCGGGAACTGGAAATCCCAACGGTGCTTTCTTGCCGCCCGAATCAAGTTTCGCGGGAAACTTCGGCTTTGCGTCAGGGGTTTTTTACGACGGCGCTTTTGGAGGGGCTACGATCGGGACAGTGCATGACCATTAAGGGTTTAGACCGTTTTTTGAGCGATCGACTGCCGGAGCTGTGTGACCACCATTTGCGTCCGAAACAAGAACCTTTGATGGTGGTGAATCCTCCGGGGAAGGCTAATTTGGTGATTTTGCCGGATGCTTCAGGGGTACCAACTTCTGCGTTGGCCGGACGCAACGGCAATATGACGGTTGGTACGGCTGATGGGTTCGATCGCCCGCAAATGGCGACAGCTACGGCTCGAATAGATCTGCCTCCGGCAGTTCGCAATGCTCAGGATTTGCCGGTTGAGATGCCGCCTGTGTCGCAGCCAAATGCTGTGGCCCCTGCCGATCGGGGGGGCGATCGACCGAACTTGCAAAAGCCGGAGGATGAGCATAACGGGGGGTCGGATAAGTCATTTTTGCAGCAGCTAGTTTTATGGAGTTCAGCTACGGCTTTGGTGTTGCTGTTGGGTGTTTTTGTGACGAACAAATCAATTTTTGTTGGTCAGCAAGAAGGAGCTCCTCGATCGCCTGCTGAAAATGCCCAAAACTCTGGATCTCAAAAATTTACTGGTACTGGGGGGTCGCAGAACCAACCGCAGGCGGTGCAAGCAGGGACTGGAACCAAGCAGCCACCATCGAGCCAGCAGGTGTGGGCTGAGGCGAAAACTTTCCTCAAGGATGGTTCGGCTTCTAGTTTTAATAAAGCAGTGGTTAAGGCTCGAACGATTCCGGCTAGCGATCCGCTCTACCCGCAGGCTCAGCAGGATATTGAGCGCTGGAGTTTGACAATTTTGGATATAGCTAACGGGCGGGCTGCTCGGGGCGATTTCCAGGGGGCGATCGGGGCGGCTAAATTGATGCCTGATGTCAATCAGCCTGTTTACAATCAGTCGAAACAGGCGATCGCTCAGTGGGAGGAGCTATCCAAAGACCAGGATGTAAATATTGCTTTGCTATCGGCTGCTAAGGGTCAAATTAAGCGGGGGGTTGCCTCTTCTTACAGTA
Source organism: Microcoleus sp. FACHB-DQ6 (assembly GCA_014695175.1). Taxonomy (GTDB): domain Bacteria; phylum Cyanobacteriota; class Cyanobacteriia; order Cyanobacteriales; family Microcoleaceae; genus Microcoleus. The sequence continues at coordinate 10,032 of JACJNV010000254.1, forward strand.
AAGGCATCCAGCAAGCTAATAAAATTGCACCCGGTCAGCCGAAGTATGAAGAAGCTCAACAGTTAATTGGAGAGTGGAGCGAAAGTATTCTCAAAATTGCTCAGTTGCGCGGTTCTCAAGGAAAGCTTAAAGAGGCAGTTGAAGCTGCTTCGCTGGTGCCGTCGGGTACTAAGAGTTATCAGCCTGCTCAGAAAGAGATCGCCAATTGGAAAACTAAGCTCCAACGCCAGAAAAAAGGTTGATTTAGTTGATAATTTCTCGGTTTCTCGCCGAGAAATTATCTTAGCGACTGGCCGAAATAGGTCGATAGGTCGCTCGATACCTCTTGATACTGCAAAAAGAGATCTACACATCGATAATTTAAAACCAATAATTTTATTAACCCTTGCCCCTCCGCAATTTCTGCGTGAGGGGATTTTATATGCTGCCTTGTCGGTTCGTTTTTGTAGAGTGAAAGATATCTTATGGGCTGGTTAATTGGGGTTGCGTAATAGCGGGATGATTTTAATTTTTTTTATGGGATGGGTTCTCGTATTCCGAAGGCGTGTATTTTCACAGCAGGTGGGAGGCCTAACCCCTACTCCCCACAATAATCCTCAAATGGTGTAACGTCGGTTAATTAATATCTTTAATTCACGTGCATAGTTCCCTAAACCGACGCTTCCAACTTCAAAAACCATTTTTTTAAAACAATAAAGATGGCTGTAAAGATATTTATTTGAAAAGATAAGTCGATCGACAAGTCGTAAATGACTTAATTTTAATGAACCATTAAAATAGTTAATTTTTGGATTGTATCAATTAGAGTTATTAGCTTAATATCGAGTTAATCATTACTTTAAGAACTAGCCAATTGGGCAAGATTTAATTGCTATTAAACGCCAATGACCAAAGCAAAATCGCCTTAAATAATAGGGTATGCAGAGTTAATTTGTTTTACCCGTCTTGGTGGGCTATTAGGAGCGGTCAATGGGTGAAAGACTTTTTAAACTTGTGCTGTTTTTAAATTCTTAGCAGTGAGCGATATGTTATGAATTATACAAAATGAGCAGTTATTGGCAATTCTAGCGAACGAGCGATCGCCCCTAAGGAATTCAGGAAACAGATTCACCGCCAGACAGCACAAAATACCTGGATTGGCAAGCTGCGAGTCTTCCTTTCCCCGGACATCGCTAAGCTGCCTTAATTAACACAAATAAGGGCTTTGCAAGAAAATCCAAAAAATATATCCTTGAGAAACAAGAATAAAAACTTACTCGCTTATTGTAGCCCCGGTAACAACACGTATGCCTGAAGTTATAGTCCCCAGCCAAGCCTACGGGACGATCTAAATCAATAGGGTGATGTGGCAGTGTCAGGGTGTTAAGAGGGGCGCTCGAAGAGGAATGTTCCCCGAGCGATCGCTTCCCAATCGGGGAGGGTAAAACCTAGGAAGGCAAGGAGTTGGAGACAATGCTGAACTTTTTGAGTTCCGGAGAGTAGCGTTAGCACTAAACTCTGCCGTATTGTGGAAATTGAGCCAAATTCGTAACAGTTCTTAACTATAAATAATTCTGCCAAAACTGCTAGCATAGTGACACTTTTGCTTGCAAAAACAGATAAAGTAAATAAAGTTGGCTAGCTCTAGACGCCCCGATCCCCATCCTGGGGATGTTGAATCAATTTGATTCATACCAAGTGGTTTTAGAGTTACAATCGGAACCAAAGCATCGCTATTTAACTGAGTTCTTTACTTACTTTTACTTTCAGCTATGAACGTGGATTTTATCAAAGCCCAAGTCAGGTTGCTACAGGGTGCAAGTTCATCGGAGCGAGAAACCCTTATTAAAAACATCGGCGTCTGTGCTGGCGTGATCCGACCGGGAGAGTATGTGACTCCGCAACGGAAGCACGCCATCACTCTGTGGCTGCAAACAAATGCGGTTCGCCTCCGACTTCCCCAACTTCCTCTGGACTTATCCGGCCAAAAGCCTTAACAGGGAAGTAATCAAGAGGTAGCGACAGAATCAAAGAAATTAGTCAATCTTACCTAAAAGTGCTTTTTTATTGAGCTGTACAGGATCAATGAAACACGATTAAGATTGAAAAAATGTTTGTAGGGAAAGTTGGGCTCGAAAACACGCCTGTGGACAAGAAGCGGCCGACCGCCTTGGTCGAAGCAGGAAGTGAGCGTCAAACCTGCTCTCACAGTAGATTTGACTAAGTTTCACAGAACGGATTATTGTGCACAACTATAACCTGGGTTATTTGCTTTTAGATTTGAGATTCACGATTTAGCTGGTATTGGATAAATAGGCTATTTGTGGATCGCCTGAAAAATTATCCTATTCAATAGGTATAACTAATTACAGGGGCAGTCATTGAACTGCCCTTACTTTTGAACCCCGAGGGGGAAATGCTGCAAGTTACCATAAACGCATCTACTTGCAGATAGAGTTTAGGTAAACTCTCATGTAAGCTGCAGCACCTCTATATTATCTGTTATGTTCGAGATGGGGAGAGGGGGAGAGGATTTGACGAGCTTTAAAAAGGAACTAATATCATCAAACAGAACCAGTTATTACAATTCACTTCCTTTCTAATATATTTTTCCACAAAAATACTGTGAGCAAAAAACAAAAATTTCCTTATTTAGTTGGTTCCCGATGGACTTCACACCAAAAAACTTGGGGGTGGCGACACTTTCAAGTGGTCAACCGAAAAAACGAAGGTAAATGGGTATTTGCAGAAATGGTGGCTGCTTGCGATCCAAGTGTCCGTTTTTGGCTCAACGCCGCACAACTCAAAGACAGATCGCTCTGGCAAGCTGGATGGCAGTCTACGCAAGAATTAGAGGAATTAGAAACAGCAGAGTAAAAGACAGCGCTGTGGGGTAGAGTGAGGTAGACAGGGGTAATGACTAACAGCAACAGGGTAAAATAATGAAAAAAAAAGTTGTCTTATTGGTGTGTTTGCTAATTAGTGCTGCATTGGGCGGTGGATTTTCCGAAGTGTCGATCGCAACCAAGGCCATCGATCGCAGCAATATTCTGTCTGCCGATATTCCAACTCCCGCAGGGGACTTGTCCAACCTAGTCCTGACTTTACAAGACTTGCCCGCAGGTTTTACAGAAATGCCACCTGCGACGATCCAAAAACTGGTCAGCCGTCTCAATAGGTTGAAAACAGGAAGCGTGTTTGCTTATCAGAAGAACGACGATCAGCAGTTTCAAATAGTTGGAGGATTTACCACGCCACTGCCCAACCGGATCGATCGAGCTACCTTTGATGCTCAAATCCGTGAAGGGAGTTTTGCACAACAGTTTTCCCAACGTTTAAACAGCGGTAACAACGAATATCAGTTTGCTAATCTTACCGCTTTAACCTTAGAAGACAAGGGGAGCATCCCGGTTTTGTAAATGGTTAAAAGTATGATAAGAGCCAAAAGTTTTCGCCCTGCGCTATATGATAGAACGCAAAAGTTTCGCCCGCGTGCTAAGCGCACTGGCTT
>JACJNV010000255.1 GCA_014695175.1 Microcoleus sp. FACHB-DQ6
GGAAAAATAAAACTGACGCAGCAACCGGGTTGAAACGCCAAAATACGTCATTTCAGGAATGAGTCAACCAAAAACTCGGTTTGTTTGATTAGCGTGCGTCAAAAGTGGAAAAATAGTTAGTGCTGGATGCACGGGCGGCTATCCACCGGGTTTTTTTTCACGAAAACAGTTCGTTGCAGCCCGCCGAAACGCTAAAAAAACCCGGTTTCAGATACCAGTTTAAAAAAAGAATGCAACAGCAGGCAAATTCTAAACCCTTACAGAATCAGTCTTTCCCAATTCTTTAATTCTTTAATCTCAAATCTATAATAGTATGAGCGTGTAGAGTGAGTCCAGGATTGATACTGCATTCATCTCGATCGCCCCTGTTCTCAAAGCGGACGATCGCGCTAAGATGGCGATGGCAGTCGTTACAAATTCAATTACCAGCGACAAATTCCGAACTCTTAACAGCTCTTGGCGTACTAAAACCATCTCAACTTCACAATCTGCGCTCATCAGGTTGTACTTTACCGAAATGTTGTGGGTTCGTAATATTTCTGCTTCATCATGCCAATTAAATATTTGACCGACCAAATTTTAAAAATGTCAGGCAAAGTGCCAATTCGCCTCGTCCTTGTTGTGCCTTTTGCCCTCCAGACTTTCGCTGCTGTTGGGTTGACGGGGTGGCTGTCGCTGCGGAACGGGCGCATAGCCGTCAACGATGTTGCCGCACAACTGCGGACAGAAGTCACATCGCGTATCCAGCAACATATTTATACTTATATCAAAACACCCCACCAAATCAATCAGCTCAATCTCGATGCCATCCGTCTCGGCCTTTTGAACGTGCAGGATGCTGAGAATTTGCAACGCTACTTCTCCAAACAAATCCAAACATTTGATAAAATTAGCTACATTCAATTCGCCTCCGAACAAAAAGATTTTATTGGAGTTGAACGCCTCGACGACGGCAAGTTGCAAGTTCAGATTTCCAATAAATCTACGGGCTATAACTTTTACAGCTACGCGCCGTCCGAGTTCGGGGAACCAACCAAGCTATTAAAAACTACTCTCAACTACGACCCCCGCGTCAGACCTTGGTACATAGCTCCGGCGCGGGCCGGCAAACCGACTTGGAGTAAAATTTATACTTATTTTGACGCTCCCAAACTAGCGATTACGGCTGCTCAACCAGTTTATGGCGAGGATGGGAAACTGATTGGAATCCTGGGTTCTGACTTGATAATTTCCCAGATAAATCAATTCTTGGAAAGTCTAAAGATTGGCAAATCAGGGCAGACTTTTATTGTAGAAAAGTCTGGGCAATTGGTGGCAAACTCTACTCCTGAACCACCATTTATTGTTAGCAACGGCATTCCGAAACGGATTGTGGCAACGAGCAGCAAGAATGTTCTCATTCGATCGAGTGCTCGCTATTTGACAGAACGCTTCGGGGATTTGGGCAAAATTGACCGATCTCGCCAGTTAGATTTTACGATCGACGGTAAACGCCAATTTCTACAGGTGACGCCGCTCTCAGACAGCAGGGGCCTCGACTGGTTGATTGTGGTGGCGGTTCCTGAAGCGGATTTTATGGAAAGGATTAATGCCAACACTCGCTACACAGTGTTGCTGTGTTTCGGTGCTTTGGTGGTGGCAACGGCGATTGGCGCCCTGACTTCTAGGTGGATTGTTGTACCGATTCGGCGTCTGAGCAAGGCTGCGGAGGCTTTGTCCCGGGGAGAATGGGACGGGATGGCGGTAGATCCGGGCTTGATGGCATCTGTAGAGCGGGAGGATGAGGTGGGTGTCCTGGCTCGCTCTTTTAATATGATGGCCGGTCAATTGGAAGAGTCATTTACTACTCTCGAAGATCGCGTAGAATCTGCGATCGCCGACAAAAATCAATTAATTATTTCTCTGAAAAACTCGCAGCAAAAACTGGCTCTCCATCTTCACCAAACTCCTTTGGGAGCGATTGAATGGGATCTAAACTTTGAAGTAGCGGAATGGAATTTATCAGCGGAAAGAATTTTTGGATACAACCGCTTGGAAGCTATAGGACGCCACGGAGTCGATCTCATAGTTCCTGAAAGTGCTAAGGAGTATGTCAGGCAACTATCTATAACTTTGCTCACTAATCAAGGAGGAGTTACCAGCCTTAACGAGAACCTCAGAAAAGACGGCAAAATTATTCTTTGCGAGTGGTACAATACGACTTTAGTTGATCCGGACGGCAGCATCATTGGGGTGGCATCGCTGATTCAGGATGTGACTGAATTTCACAGTGCTATGGAGAAGTTGCGCGCCAGCGAGGAGCGGTTTCGCCAGTTGGCAGAAAATATTCATGAGGTATTTTGGATTAGAGAACCTAATCAAAAGCAGCTAGTTTATGTGAGCCCTGCTTGCGAAAAAATATGGAATTTGAGCTGTCAGAGTTTGCAGTCAGAACCGGAGGCTTTTTGGGATGCTATTCACCCGGAGGATCTCGATCGCGTCAAGGCTGCTTTTGAGAAACAGGTGCGGGGCGATTATGATGAGGAGTATCGGGTAGTGCGCTCGGACGGTTCAGTTTGCTGGGTGCGCGATCGGGCTTTTCCAGTCCGCAACGAAACAGGGGAAATTTACCGCATCGTCGGTATTGCTGAAGATATTACCCAGCGCAAATTAGCAGAAGAATTCCAAAAAGTCGCTCAAACCGCTCAAGCCGCAAACCAAGCCAAAAGCGCCTTTTTAGCTAATATGAGCCACGAATTGCGAACTCCTCTCAACGCGATTATTGGTTACAGCGATATGCTCAAAGAAGACGCCGAGGATTTAGGCTGCGAAGATTTTATCCCCGACTTGCACAAAATTCAAACTGCTGGGAAACACTTGCTTTCTTTAATTAGCGATATTCTAGATATTTCTAAGATTGAAGCCGGGCGGATGGAACTTTATTTGGAAACTTTCAACCCTGTTAATTTAATTGACGAGGTAGTTTCTACAGTCAAACCCTTGGTAGATAAAAACTTTAATAAGTTTGAAGTTGATTGTGGTAGCGACTTGGGAATGATGTATGCTGACATTACCAAAACTCGTCAAATATTGCTCAACCTGCTGAGCAATGCAGCCAAATTTACGGAAGGTGGCACTATTACCCTCTGTATTGAAAGAGTTAAACATGACAGCTTAACCACTCAAGAAATAGCAGAACCTTCCGACTCAATAATTTTTCGCGTAGCTGATACGGGCATTGGGATTCCCCCCGAACAATTGCAGCATTTATTTCAAGCATTTATGCAGGGCGACGCCTCAACTACGCGCAAGTACGGAGGCACCGGTTTGGGATTGACTATTAGCCGTCACTTTTGCGTGATGATGGGTGGCGATATACACGTTGAAAGCGCGGTAGGTTGCGGTTCGGTTTTTACTGTGTGCTTGCCGGCCCGCGTTGAATTATTGGTAAGCAATTAGTCTTCCTATCCGGGACGCACTTGTTACACAAAAAACCAGGTTTATTGACAAAAAACCTACGCTTTCAGATAAGTTAGGGGCAATAAACTAAGGTGAGGATAGGATACACCATAAGTCCTAATCCTAGCTAATTTCCCGTTTCTGCCGCCCCAAAAGTTGAGCTGTTAATACCCCGCCGACAAAGCCAAAGAAATGCGCTTGCCAGGAAACTCCCGGCTGCGAGGGCACAACTCCCCACATTAAACTGCCGTAGAAGAAACCGACAATTAAAGATACCAAAATAGAGGTAAAGCTGCGTTCAAAATAGCCCCGCAGCAGCAAGAAGCCGAAGTAACCAAAGATTAATCCGCTGGCACCAATGTGAACGGAATAGGGCGCGCCAGTCAGCCAAACTCCGAATCCGCTGACTAGCACAGTGACGGCACTCACGATAAAAAAGTCGCTCATTTCTCGCAGCATAATCAACCAACCCAATGTCACTAAAGGGAGGGTATTGGCGGCTAAGTGAGCAAAACTGCCGTGTAGAAAAGGCATCAACAGGATGCCTTGAAGTCCGTCGAGGCTGCGGGGGCGGACTCCGTAAGCATTCAGCCTGCCCCGGAACAGGAATACATCGACAATTTCGATAATCCAGAGGAGGGAGACGAAGCCACCGAGAATGGCAGCGTGGCTTTGCAATTCGCGGGTGATAGCTTTGGTTTCTGGGTTGCTCATGGGTTGTGAGGGCGGTGATACCGATTATTTCTCATTGTAGAAGTTTCTGAGCGATCGCGAGCAAAGATTGTTGGGGCGAGGTTTCAGGGTTTTTTGCAGCAGAGCTTATTTAGAAATATGATAAGTTTTATTAAAAGTTCCGCATTTTCACGTATAGGATAATTCACCTGGATGCGTCACAATAGTAATTGAACTACAAAAGGAGAGTCAACCGAAGGTTGAAGCTAGAACGTAGAAGACAGAATTTTTACCCTATCAATCAATCGTTGGGCTTGAAATGAGGACAGTTTTTAGAGCGCAAACCGCCTTTAAAAAAAATCAGGAACTACTTTTCTCGCCCTAAGTCATTAATTTAAGAAGTTCAATCCGGTAAAGCAAAACGAGATGCTGTAGATACTGATTGTAGATAATATAGCACAAGCTCTACAGAGAGTTCTTGGCACCTCGTTATAAAAGAGGAAGAGAGCAAAATGAACGTATTTGAGCATACAGTCTCCTACCGAACTCTGCCAAATTGGGTAGGATTTGGCAAACAAGAAAAAGCCCTTAATGTCGCTACAAATTCTCAATCTTACGGTCAAAAGCCACACTTTGACCCGTTGCATCCGCTAAAACAATGGCTTGATAACGCTGCAATTAAAAGTCAAAAGTTGGCTCGGTTACTGTGTAAGTTTATTCCCAGCCAGTGTCCGTTTGAGCGAGAAGTCAAAATTGGCGATCGCACCTTATTATCCATTCCGCCGCTGTGCAAGTTAAATCCCCTTTACGAGCAAGTCGTTGGGCTGCGCTTTCGAGCTTTGTGTTATTTGGCTGACGAGTGCGGCGAAGATGTAACTCCTTATTGTTAATTCTGCAAAAAATTAAAATTTTCACTGTCTTTTCACCCTCCCTTCTCCTTGTTGGGGAGGGTTTTTGTTTTGTGTCGGCTTTCAAGGAACAAAAGTGCGGTCAATTTCTCGATCGCCCAGTAAATCCGTTTTGAATCAATTCTTTTTTTTCGTGATTGATAGTTATCTCAAGGGTGGTTGTTTGGGAGGCTTTTGTAGGTAGGAGCCCGGTTAGGTAAAACAACTATCAAGAGAGGAGAATAGTTAAGCCTCAACAGAAGCGTAACTGCATTCGTAGAAGGAGTAGCTATCACCCCTGAACAAAAGGAGCGTTTTAAAGCTTGTGCTAGCTTAAAACCGCGATGCTGCTGGTTCGCCTCTTGCCTAACTTTATTGGGTAATCTCCCAAAAGATGTACGGTTTTATCCCCTCTAGAGCGCTATGAGCTAGATACCATGAGAAAAGTGTCAAGGACATCACCAATCTATGTAGGTTGAGCAGTGGAGTGAGGCAACCCACGATTAAAGTTCAGTTTTACTTTCTACATTTTTCCCAAAATTGATATATTAGTAATTGGGGGAAATATTTAAGCTATTTCAACAATCTAACTAAGACTAAATGTAAAAATAACGAACTCGGTAATTATCGATCACAACTTATCAAATGTTTTACGCCTCTAACTAATACCAAGTGTTAAAAAAAAAGTTTTTTGCAGTAATTATTGCGTTTTTATCTTTTATGGTTGCACTCATGCTATCAGCTCAAAGTTCTGAGGCTGTCAATGAACTATATGTATTTGGGGACAGTCTTTCGGATATGGGAATGGTGTTTCGAGCAAGCGGGGGTCAATATCCGCCTCGTTCGACTTACTTTCAAGGGCGTTACTCGAATGGTAAGGTTTGGGTAGAATATCTTGCCGATCGCCTGAAGTTGCCGCCTGAACGAGTTACTAATTTGGCTTATGGAGGTGCAACAACGGGGAGCGATCGCAATAGCCTTGTCCCTGGTTTGTTAGCTCAAGTTGAGTCATGGACTAAATCCCAAAAACAGGCAAATCCTCATGCCCTGTATGTACTGTGGGCGGGTGCAAATGATTATTTGCAGGGGGCAAATAATGCGAATCTTCCCGTTGAAAATGTGGCGAGGGCGATCGCGTCTCTTGCTGGTGTGGGTGCCAAAAATATCCTGCTGGCAAATTTACCAGATTTGGGGCAGTTACCGGCGACGCGAACAGGCGCTAATTCTGGAAGGCTCACTGCATTAACACAAGCACACAATCAGGGTTTGAGGCGAACGCTTAAGGTATTAAGTCAACAGCATTCAAACTTAAAGATTGCGACTCTGGATGCTAATGCGCTTTATCGGGAAGCCATTACTTCTCCGGCTAAATATGGCTTGACTAATGTGACGAGTGCGTGTTTATCGGGTGGAGGTGTTTGTGGTAGTCCCGATCGATTTTTGTTTTGGGACGGCATTCATCCGACGACGGCTGCACACAGGATTTTGGGGGAAGCAGCGTCGGCTGTTGTGCAGGAGAGCGGGATGATTAAATCTGAATTGGGGACGCTTCGGTAAACCATTTTGAGGCTGGAGGGGCGATCGCCACAATATCGGGATGCTGCCTTTTCGTAGAGGTTGACATAATTTGTTACATGAGAGCAATATTGGCTCATCTGATCTTGTAGAAATTTTCCTCGTGGGCGATCGCACTTGGTTTGACAAGGGCGATCGCTCCTGCCTCATATTAAACTGAATCTAGCGGTTGTCTTCAGCAACAAAAAAATAGCCGTGATACCTATTCCCACAAAAAATTGTTGACAAACTGAAAAATTTCTCTGAAATCGAACTGCAAGGAATCCTGAAATTTGCTGATTTTTTGTGATGACAGCGGAGAAAGCAGGAAGTAGCTTCGCCGCCCGATGAAACTGGCAACAGCCAACCAGCACATATGGATGAAGAGTGCGAAGTTCATTATGTTGGTGGAGTTTGAGCCGTCAAAGCATAATCAATAAAAAATCAAGAACTGATTAATTGGGATACAATTATTTACGATATGCCCGAAAATGGAAAATATCTAATTGAAAAGACATGACTCAAAATAATTTACTGTCTCGCATCTCAATCGACTCGAATATCTGCTTTGGCAAACCGTGTATTCGCGGTCATCGCATCTGGGTTTCTCTCATTCTTGACTTTCTAGCTAGCGGCATGACTTTGGAAGAATTGCTTGAGGAATATCCGGGAATTGAACGAGAAGACGTTTTGGCTTGTATTGCTT
>JACJNV010000256.1 GCA_014695175.1 Microcoleus sp. FACHB-DQ6
GCACCAAGCGCAAACTTACGTGGCGTTGCGAGCGCTGGTCAAAGCCCAGCAGCCTGGCCTGGCCTTGATAGATAATTGCCACCTGAGTCGGCATTTTTTCCCGTTCAAACAGGGGTTGCCCCGTCCGGTAGCCGAGGAGTTGGCATTTAGCCACCAAGGCTGACAGAGCCGTCTCTGAGAGTCGGTCAAAGGGAGGTGTTTTAGCTAGGAAATCCTGAATTTGGGAGAGGGAAACAGCGGAAGAAGTCATCCGATTTTTGATTTTAGATTTTTGATTTTAGATTGAATCCACAGATGAATCCGGAGGCTTTTTGTCAGGATGCTACGCTTTTTAAAGTCTCCACGGATAAATCCGGGGGCCCCAGACGAAATTGCTTTCGGTCATGATATTGAAGACACGGAAGAGAGGGGCTGTAGCGGGCCTATTTGCGAGATTTGTTCGGCGAGCCAGCTTTCAAAGAGTTCGTTAATCAAGTGCAGCCGCATCGATTCATCGAGCTGGGCCGGCATGAACTTTTCTAGTCGAATAATTACCATCCATTCTGCCAGAGGACGTGGCGTCCAGAGTTGATTTGGCTGGCTGACGGACAAAAGTTTGCTGATTGCCGGGTGGGGCTGGCTCAGGGGTACTGGGCCCAACAAGCCGCCTGACTTGGACTCGGGCCCTTCGGAATACTCGCGGGCCACTTCTGCAAAGGTTTGTTCCCCTTCCAGGATGCGAAAGTAAAGTTCGTTTGCCAGTGCTGGATTTTTGGTGCGTACCAGCGAATAGACTACGTGGTCTAGGCTGGCTTTGCGGGTTAAAAAATAATTATCTACTTTAGGTCTCCAAGTGGCTTGCTTAAATTTTTCAATCAGCAAGGGCCTCACGGCCATCTCTTGAAGTTCTTCTTCCGTCATGTTTTGGCCGCGCAGCCAAGCTTCTTTGGCTTCGGGGGCTGTCAGTTGGTGTTGTGCCAGAAAGTTCTCGACGGCGGATTTGCGTTCTTCGTCGCTGCAACTAAAGGATGCGATCGCTTGGTCTACTATTACACCCCGCAAGAATTGCGGCATTAACTGGTACCGCTTCAGGAGCGATGGCATATCCTGAGCTTGCAGTAATTTATCGCCTATTTGAAAAAGTCCTGTCATTTTTTTATCTCCAACTGACTTGCGCTTCCCCTTTTAATTTAGCTGTGGCAGGAAAAGAGCGACAACCACTAACCCCTCGATTCCCCGATGATAGCAGACCGTCAGTGGGCTAGCGCTATTGCTGTCTATTTCTTGACGTTCTGCCTAGCGAGGGGTTCCCCGCGGGTCTCAGAATGGTAGCGGGATGCGAGAGTTGGAGAGTGGGAAAATCTTTACTTCTGCCATCTTCCTTCTTCCCTCAACATCCATCCGTTAAATCCCGTACACTGCTTAGTTGCTGAACTTCCTTCTTCCTTCACTCTCGCAATAGTCTTTCAAAGAGTGTTCCGAGTTGGGTGGAGCAAGCGCGACTGTCGAGATATTTCGGGTTTGCCACCATTTTTTGGTGGATTCGATCGCGGTAGTGCTGGCGCAGTTCTGGGTTGGTTCCCAGTGCTGTACTCAGCTCTAAATAAGTGTTCTCGCTGTTTGCTACCAGTTCCGGAAGTAGCTGTTCTTCAAGCAGGGCGGCTGATTGTCGCGAGCGAGTTGTTTGCCCTTTTCTTACAACTACAGGCAACCCCACCAACAGCGCTTCTGCCGCATAGCAGGCACTGCTGTATGGATAGGAGTCTAAATATATATCAGCCAATTCCAGACATTTTATGTAATCGGCGCGAGATGGCAGCGCTTTAATCACAACTAAGCGGTTTTTGTCAACCCCAAATTCCCCAAATAGCGATCGAATTTGTTTGTAAAAAGGCACCGTCGGATAGTTTTCATTGCCGGAACTAAAGGGATACAAAACTAAAATAGAATTTGGTACCGCCGCAATAATTTTTGCCCAAGTTTCTCTCAATTCTGGGGTAATTGTCAAAGCTTGAGCGCCGGAGATGAACACTACAGATTCCTCGGTGGCTCCCCAACTGCTGCGAGTCGGTTCAACTCGGGCAGGTGCCGATCCTGCACTATAGCTTAAACAAACTCCCGAGCCTTTTAAAGTAATTAATTTTTCGCGATACTCTGCTGCTGCACCGGCAGGCAATGTCAAATCTCCGGCAAGGAAATAATCGATATTTCGGGCGCCCGTGGTGGCGGGGGTTGATGCACCGATAGCTATTTGCACCCGGGCTAGTCGGTGCAGGCACAGCAGCGCGCTTGGTTGGGAAGTGTCGGTGGTATTGGTGCAGATTAGCAGAATATCTAAATCGTGCGATCGCATTTCTCGAACTTGCGGGAGCAAATCTTCTGACAGTTGCACCAGTTTGTCGGCGCACTTTTCGCAATACTTTCCCAGTATATCGTCTTGTACCTGGAAATGGTATACTAGAATTTCAAATTTGTTTCTGTCTAAATATTCACAACTCGTAATTGCTGCCCGAGTCTCGAATTCATCACTAATTTTATCAAGCAAAAATCCAACGCGAATTTTAGTTATTTCAGGTTCTCTATGGGGAAAATTCCATTCTATTTGACAGCCGACATTTTTCAAATAAAATTCCAGAATATCAGCTCGATGGCTCAATACATTAAGCAGATTTGCTTCGCTCAAATACAAAGCTGGGAAGCTAACTTTTTTCGCAATAAAAGCCGCCAAATAACGCCACACTTCTGAATCTGGAAAACTGGCGATATTAGCAGCGACATACTTGATTAACTGCTGGAAATATTCAGAGTACCTTTCTATTTCCCAGTTTTGTTTAAAATAACCGGGAGACTGAAAGATAAATTTCAAAAAGTCGTCAAACAACCACTCGGGAATTGCTGCATTTTTATACTCAAGTGGCAACTGATAAGCGTCGCGGTACAGCATCGCTGCGAGGAGATATTGACTCTTATCGGCAATTTCCCCTCCTTCAGCAAGTTTCGAGGATAACTGCTGGACAAAACTTTGTTCTGACTCGGTTAAACTTTCATTTTTGAGCGTGCTATCTAGTAGCAATTTATGAGCTTTTCCCGCGTCTTGCGAGTAAGCCGTTTCTAATTTTTTCGCTGGCAAATTCAGCCAATATTCCGCTAGCTGTTGGCGGTATTGGCGCAGTTGCGCGAGAATAGACTGTTTTGATGGCAATTTGTTGTATTGCTCAAGCAGTGCTGACAATTCAGATAAACTCGGCTGGGTTCTCAATGCCAACTTTTGGCGGATTGTCTGTTTGATTTGTTGATTCAGGAAACTGTAATCAGGACTATTTAGTAGTTTTTTGTAAAATCTGACTACATCCTTATGATTTTCCCCAGCCGCGAAGTTTTTCCAAGTTTGTTGTTCGGGATGAATCCGCAGTGAGGACAGTTTTTCGTCTACAAATCCGATATGATAGTTGCCCATGATTCGCCACCACATATCTAAGTCTACATACTGAGATAATTCCGAATCAAATAATCCTATTTCTTCAAAGACTCTGGCGGCAATTAAGACGGTACTCGGTTCGCCAATTTTGTTTATGGGGTTGCTCAAGCAGTTAGTATCTGCCAGTAATTCTTTTCCGGGCTGAATAGATTTTAAATTCGACCAACTTTTATGCAAATCTTTAATTGATTGGGAAGCTCTCCGCAAAACCGGGTTAGATTCATTCTCAGCTATGGTGATGCCGCGCGGGGAGAAAACCATACCTATTTCTGGGTTTTGTTGGGCGACGGCGACCATTTTTTCAATACATTCTGGTGCGAGCAAGTCGTCTTGAAACAAAAACTTGATGTATTGACCTTTTGCTTGGGATATGCAAAAGTTCCAGTTTTGTGATAAGCCGTAGTTGCGGTGCAGTACAATGCGGAAATCGACAGAGGTTTGGGATTGGAAGGATTGGGCGAGCGCAACTGTTTCGTCTGTGGAACCGTCGTCGGATATAATCAGCTCTATGTTAGGGTAAGTTTGGGCGATCGCACTTTGAATCGCTTCGCCAATAAATGCCGCTCCGTTGTATGTGGGAATACAAATACTAACTAAAGGTCGTGCATTTTTTACTGTCGCCCCCTGAGAGGACTTTTTCCGTATTCCGCGCTCCAAGCTTTTGAAATTATCTGTAATTTCGGCAATATATTCAAGACGGTTTTGAATTTTTATCCCGACAGTTGGCGGATTCAGTAAAGTCTTAATTTCATCAGAAGCTATTCTTCCAACTTGCTGAGCTTCCCGGTAATTGTTGAAGACATGACGCATTAAATCCGCAGCGTGTTCGACATCCGCTTGGGCCCAAACATTGCCTTTTTTGTAAGGCCCGCAATCTTTCTCAATTGGGATTAACTTATACTTGACTAAATAGCTGTTGCCGACATTCATAAATTCTGTATTTGATGAATAGCCGGTGGCAATTACGGGTTTGCCGTAAAACATAGCCTCAGCCATGGTTAATCCGAATCCTTCGCAGCGGTGCAGCGATATGTAACAGTCGCAATTATAGAGCAAGCCGTTAAGTTTATTTTTGGACAAATAGCCGTCTAGATGTTTGATATTTGAATTATTTGCTATGGCTGAGTTTAAGGATGCTTGCTCCGCTGAAAATTTGTTTGAATTAGAAGATTTGATTACCAATAATACGCTGTTGTCTTCCCCAAAAGCTTGTTTAAATGCTTGAATTGTCGCCAAAGTATTTTTGCGCTCGATGCGGCTGGAAAAGTCGAAGACAAACAAGAAAATAAATTTATTTTTCGGTAAATTCAGTGCTACTCTGTTCAGCGAAGGTGCGGGGAGAGCAATACTAGGCATGATTTTGATAACGGGAATTGGCGCTACTGCTGCAATTGCTTCGGCGCAATAGTTGCTGTAAGTCCATATTTCGTGAAAGTGATTAAATGCGGGCTGCCATTCCGGGGGAAAGGCGGGAAGTTCCCAGGCCCAAAAGCCGATGTTGTATTTTTTGTCAAAATAACTGGAACCTATATGTTTGATAAAGGTTGCAACTTCATCTGCGTTGACTTGAATTAAGTTTACGGGATAGGGATTATCTTCGCTAAAATTTTGATAGGTGGTGTCTTTCTTGCGGTGGGGACTGCGGGTAAAATTGTTGATGACGAAGGGAATCCCGACGGCTTCTGCAGCCCTGATGTTTGCTCTGACACCTTCTCCTATGCCAAATTCGCCGTTAATGTAGCCGGCGATGTTCATTCCGATGTTTGGGTACGAATTTTTTGCTGTAATATTTTGAGATAGCTCGGGCGATTCCCTGCGGGATAGCTTCGGTTTAAGCACTTCGGGGTAGAAATCACTTTCTGGAAAAATCGGGGAACTTTCAGCGGGTAATTGCGCTTCTGGTGAAATTGTCTTGGCGACAAATTCTCGCAAGTGTTCCTCTGATGAAAAGTCTTTGAAAGCCATCGAGTTTTCCCTCAGGATCAGCGATAGCCACGAAGTATTGAGCGAGCATAAAGTGTTAACAAAATCTCGGTAAATTTGAGACTTTAAATCGGGAGTTAAATTTGAGTACCCACTCACACTCATCAGTTCTTTGGCTAAACTTGAATAAGGCTGGTGAAAATTTTCTTCGTGGTTGTTGGGCAACACTCGATAAGCAAATAATTTTTCGGAAACTTGGGCAAATTCGCCCAACAACATCAGTTCCATCAATAGAATAACATCACTGCCGTATTTCCCTGACATTAAATTAGTTTTTTTCAACGCATCTGCACGCATCAGCCCGTAAATGGCGTCGTACCAATTAAGTTTATATGTAAGTCGGCGAATTCGCTCGGGAATATCTTTCCCCACTGTTTCTAGCAAATCGTTGTATTCACGATTTTTCGGAAATCCCAATTCATCAATAAACTGAATTTCACTAAAACAGAGTACCGCATTTGGGTGCGATTGTAACTGTGCTAAACATTTGCTAACATAACTAGGAGCCCACAAATCGTCGTGGGCTGCCCACATGAAGTATTCGCCAGTAGATAGTTTAAAGACTTGGTTAAAATTAGAGAGAGCGCCGATATTGGTGGAGTTGCGAAAATAGCGAATTTTAGGGTTTTTGGCTGCATATTCCTGACAGATTTCTGGTGTAGAGTCTGTAGAGGCGTTGTCGGAAATTAACAGCTCAAAATTCGGGTAATCTTGGGCTAACAGCGAATCTAGTGCTTGACAAAGATAGCGATCGCCATTGTATACTGGCATCGCAATGCTAACCTTCGGCTGGTTGTCTGTCGGCATGGGTTGCTCTGTTTTATTTTACGATAAACTAATCAGGAATTTTAGACAAAGTGATCGATCGCGCCAACCACGACTTCTTGAAGCTGCTACCGCCGGATGCTAAAGTCATTGTCGAAATTGGCTGCGGTACGGGTTCGACGGGCGAACAGTACAAACTGATCAATCCCCATTGTCAGTATATTGGCATTGAATGCGCTCGAGAAAAAGCTAAAATTGCGGTCGATCGGCTAAACTGGGTGACAGTAGCCGATATTGAAGAAATTGCCCTCGAAAGTCTCGACATCGCTCCAGGAACCGTCGATTGCTTAATTTTCGGGGACTTGCTACCCTATCTGAAAAATCCCTGGGAAGTCCTCAAGCAGTACAGTGGTTTGCTGAATCCAGAAGGGCAAATTCTCGCCAGAATCCCTAATGTTCAATACTGGCGGCGAATTGTCAATCTGCTGCGGGGACAGTGGGAGAATCCCGACAGCAAGATGCAGCACTGGTTTACCCTAGAAAGTATTAAATCACTATTTGCTCAAGCCGGATTGCAGGTTTATGAATTTCAAGGGAAGGGACACAAAACCGAAAATTTTGTCCACTTTCAGGAATTACTGCATCCCATGGTAAAGGCTTTAGAGCTCACATCAAGCAGCTTTGCTACGGAAACTGGTGCTGAACATTATATCGTGCGATCGACCAAATCGACCGTACCTGCGCGCAGACTGCTGATTCAGACTATCATTATGGCTCCTACAGGGTGCGATCGCGTGCGAGTTTTGGAACCGGACAAATTTAGCGCCACAATTCCCGGTGTCCGCACCGTATCCGGCGTGAAAACAGCAGGATTAATTCCCCCCCTGCCGGAAGAAGAAAAAGTTTTCATCTGGCAGCGGACAATCATGCAATATCCTGCCTACATTCCCCAACTCAAAGAACTGTTGCAACAAGGCTATTTAATAGTAGCTGAAATTGACGACAATCCGATCCGCCGCCGCGAATACGCCGACAATAATTACCTCAGCTATCGCGGCTGTCACTGCGTTCAAACTTCTACAGAAACCCTCGCAAAAATTTTGCGCCAATACAATCCAAATGTGGCTGTATTTCCCAATCACTTAGCTTATCTACCTCCGCCGCGAATTTATCCGCCAGAAGATACAGTCACAATCTTTTTTGGTGCACTCAACCGCGAAAAAGATTGGCAGCCGATTATGGCAGCACTCAATCGAGTTTTAGTCGCACACAAGCACCGGATTCGAGTTAAGGTAATCCACGACCGAAAATTTTTTGAATCCTTGAAAATACAGCAAAAAGAATTTGAACCATTTTGCAGTTACGAACGGTATCAAGAAATCATGTACAGTTGCGATATAGCTTTGCTGCCGCTTGTTTCCAACCCGGTTAACGAAACAAAATCCGACTTAAAATTTATTGAATGTGCAGCGCGGGGAGTAGCGGTGCTGGCAAGTCCCACCGTGTACGAACATTCGATAGTCGAAGGTGAAACAGGATTGATTTATAGATATGAAAAAGAGTTTGAAACCAAACTAAATTCGCTGATTTCAGACACTTCTCGGCGCCGGGAAATAGCCGCGAATGCTTACGAATGGGTGCGCGACAACCGCTTGCTGTGCGGGCACTATCGGCAGCGGCGAGATTGGTACTTACAGATGCGAGACGAGTTGCCACGTTTAAATGCTGAGTTGCGCGATCGCCTGCCCGAGTTATTTGGTGACTAAATGCGGTAAGATTTATAGGGTTATTGTGCGATCTTACTGTTTTATTGTTTAATTTCTAATTGTTACTCCACACCAATGCGAATTCTATTCACTATTGCTCACTTTTACAATCCCAGCGGCGAGGGGAAACACGCTTCCCAGCGAAATGATCCGCAACCGCGACTGAATGCTTTAACCGCTTGCGTGACAGCGCTGCAAGCTTTGTACGGCAAATCTCAGTCCATGATTGACATTAGCGAATGTGCAACTATCCCAGCAAATCAATCTCAACAGCACGAAATTGACATTGTTATTTGCACTACTCAAGGTTATCATCTGTTGCCTCAACTGCCGGTACAGCCCAGATGTTTTATGCACCACGCTACCAAATGCGAACCGCTGCTTTTGGGGTTTGAGTGTCAAGCAGTTTTGCGAGCGTGTCTAGACAAATACGATTATTTTTGTTATTTGGAAGATGATTTAATTCTGCATGATCCGTGGTTTTTTAGTAAATTAAAGTGGTTTACGCATCACGGGGGAAATGGGAATTTGCTGCAACCTAATCGCTATGAAATAGCGCCTAAAGGCCCGGTTTTTAAAGCATATGTTGATGGTGATTTAGCAGAATCCGCTACTTCTCCGTTTCAAAATGTAGAGGAGCAGCGGCAGTTAATGGGAAAAATCATGGAACAAACAGTCGCTTTTGAGCGGGCGTTGAATCCTCATTCCGGCTGCTATTTTTTGAATGCGGAACAGATGGCACACTGGGCTAAGCAGTCTCATTTTTTGGATAGGGATACTAGCTTTATCGGCCCGCTGGAAAGTGCCGCGACTTTAGGAATTATGCGGACTTTTAGAGTTTACAAGTCAACTCCTTCCTATGCTAATTTTTTGGAGATTCAACATTTTGGCACGAGTTTTCTGAACTTGATTGGTAATAAGGTGAGGGTGCCGGAAGAAGGATAAAAAATATAATACGCACATACCCAACTTCTTAAATAAGTTGGGTATCTCAGATAAGTTATATCAAATCTGTTGGTCTCGCAATTATTAATCTCTCTCTTCCCTTTCTCTGTATCCTCTGCGTCCTCTGCGGTTTAATCATTCCAATAGAACCGGAATTGATATCACTAGGGCAGCTAAGAACGACTTCTTTTTAAAGCAATAGATAATTGTCTTAATCGTTCGCTAACTTCTAAATTCGATTCTTTTGACTTCAAGTTATCAGGTATTTCAGCAAATAGAATTGGATTTCCTTGCAACCATTCATTGAGAGCAACTCCAGCCCAAGTACCTTCTTTCTCTCTAAAACTATCGACTAAACCCTTCAGTTCTTGAATACAGTATGACTCGAAACCAGAGGCACCGAAAATTGCATAGCGTAGGTATTCTTCAAACGCATTAATATCATTCTCTACCTCAAAAGCTACAGAGTCTTGTGGAGATGTCAAGTCTGTAGAAACATCTCCCACTATTTGCGTTGCTACCCCAGCAATTTGTGTCGCTACTCCTGCCACCCCTAAGACTTGTTGCCGAAGCGCAGGATTAAATAGTAAATCAGATCCATATTTTACATATTTTTTCAGAACTTTAAAGGCAGCTTCTTCGCCACTATAGTAGTTATCAACAATTTCAATATCTACCCCTAAACTTTTGATAATTTTATTTCGAGTATCACTATTTACAGGGCCACGAATCAGCGCTTCAGCAACTGGACGGGCAAAGCGTAAAAATAATACGCTTAAACTATTTTCCAGTTTTGCTAAAAAATACTCCTCGGAATTTTCAATTAGCCTGAATTTTACTTGGTTACTTTCCCATAATAACCTTGTCATGTAGTCAACTAATTTTAAGGCTTCATCCTTAAGTTCTAAAGCAAGTTGATGAGCAATTGAAGATAAAAGCTTACTAATATCGCCGTACAAACTATCACGCCAAGCAAAATTGGCTTTCATGCGATCGAACTCGGGATTTGAGTTAGCCAGAAAAATCGTATCTTTCTTTTTAAATGTTTCCTCCCTAAGTTTCTTCATTTCTGCCTCAACGATTTGTAAATATCGCTCTCTAAATTTTTCTATTTGAGTGAATGAGTTAGCACTTGAATTCTCTAAGGGTTTGTTGACAATAGAATGTTCGTAATATTTTTGTAAGTCAGCTCTAATTATTTCCCATTTTTGGTTCCACCATTCTGTAAATAAAACTCGTCGATTATTTTCTTCAAATAGCTTTGCTTCTTCAGGATTTTCAGGATATTTTTTGCTAACTGTAATATAAATCTCTTCAGAATTACTGATAATTTTATCGATAGACGCTTCGCATCTTTTCTTTAAAATAGATACACGCTCTGTGTTGATATAGTTAAATATTTTGTCTTTAATTTCTGGAATGCCCGTGCCATCTTTAGTGATAATCTCTCCATCGGTAATTCCAGTTAATCTCTTCAACTGAGCTTGAATGTTACTGGCTTCTCCAATCTCTAGCTTAGTCTGTTCTCCCGCTAAACCATTCAATATTAAGTATGCTCCCGCAGAACCATATACAATGCGATCGCTGGGAAGGTTTGCCCGCCTTAACCAGTCTTGAGAAGCTTCTTCTATATGTGTTTTAAGCGCCTCTGCACTGCCTATTGAATCAATGCGACTTAAAAAAACAAAGAGTTTATCAGCAACGGTAACGTTTTTATCACCAAGTTCTGTAAACTTTATTATTTCTAGTTCCTTTTCTCGGAGGCTAGTAAACCGCTGTACCAATATCACAGCATCACAGTCAGACAGCATCTCTTGTGCTTCATCAACGTGCTTTGCTAAACCAGAATCTAAACCCGGAACATCATAAAAAACGATACCTTCAGCTTGAGCAAGTTTGTTAGTATAAAGTCGAGCTTCTAAAACAGCGTGAGCATACTTTTCATCTGCTACATACTTCTTTAGCGGTTCCCTAATATCTTCCAGTCTAGTAAAGGAAAAAGTTAGATTACCTTCTTTTTTTACCTGTTGTAAAGTTACTTCGTTTATTTTTATAGTATTTAGGTCTTCTTTTGCCCCTACTTTCTCAAGTTCCTTTAGTAAATTGAGAAACTCTTCATCAGTTCTCGCTTGTACTTCCAGCCTTTGTTCGGACTCATTTTCAACTGAATAAATTTGGGTGGTTGTAAATGTACATCTTCCTCCCTTCGCTGGAAGTAAATCGCATTCCAGCCAAGCATTAATAAATGTGCTTTTTCCGGCTTTTTCTAGCCCGACAACAGCGATGCGAAACTCTCGCTTTTTGAGTCTTTCAAGTTGGCGACGAGTTGGTTCGGCTTCTTGTAAAAGTACCTCTTTTAATCGAGCAGGAACTTCCGCTTGGGGTAACATAGCCAAGTTAAGCGCGTGTCGCTGCACGTTTAGAGCGTCGCTAAGACGAGCCTCATAGTAAGAAGATGCTGTTTTCCAATCCATTTTGGGGTTCCTTAAATGCGGTTAAAGTTTTCTAAGCCAGATAAATTTCTAAGACAAGCGTATTTTTGAATAATACGCTGTCCATAGTTGGGTAGGTTTCTTTTCAATATGTAAGGGCTTTCTTTGTCAATCATTTCTTGCCCCTGATTGATATCAATCCTAATATAAACTTCTCGGTTACTATTAGTTGGAATGTCTTCATTTTTTGCCATTTCTAAAAATTGCTCTTTTGAAGCAGCGTTTTCAACATCTGTGCATAGAAAATACGAGGCGTTATCTATAAACGTTTTGAGGTCAGAGGTGTCTAGACAGTTGTTTGTAAAACCATTGGGACGCTTATCTCTTAAATCAATGAACACAGATGCTGGAACAACAAGACATAAAGCAGCAGTAATTGGTTCAGGAGATAGTTGCCGCAAAGAATCAGGTTGCAGATTTCTGCCATTACCTCTTCTATTTCTGGCATTACTTTTTCTATTTATGTATTGGATACAGACACCGGCTCCAACCAATATGCTGCCTATAAACACAAGCCAAGCGACCGTTACCATGTCTGGATTGTTAAGATTATTTAGTGTAGTATCGTGCATTTTTTGCTTCAACCAATTTTGCTTAAGAAATTGATTAAGCGGATTTGGTTTTTCCATTAAAAGTTGATCGCCAGCAATCCTTTCATCGTCATTTAGTGAAGCATTCTTGTTGATACCAGTAGCAGTACATATGTCGTCTGCTGTTGATTTTTCGGCTTCAAGCAATATATGTATTACCTTGTACAAAACTCCCTTGTTTTCATTTGCTACCAGGGGGTAAACCAGCTCCCAAACGTCTTTATACAGTGTTTCTAGATGCTCATTTGCCACTTGAATTTTAATCCTCATTTTTTAAGAGTTTTCCTAATACACCAAATTCTTCTGCCAATTCTTGGGCTTTTCGTTCCATAGGTTGCCAAACATTTTTTTGCTTTTCATAATCTAAAGTTATTTCTTGGTGAGCTTTATCTAGTCTAGCTTGATAACGATCGAGAATATCATTTTGATTTTTATGTACCTCTTTTTTTAAACAATCAATTTGTTCTAGCAACCAACTGGCAATTTGTTTAACTAGGTCTGGTTCAGCTAATTTTACCTGACTATCCCAGTTTTTTAATAAATTCTCTGTGCTAGGAATTGTAGCATTATCGCTACATCGTGCTTCGTATTTGGGAACCAACCATAACCAGTGCCAAAAAATTCTACTCTCTTCCTCCCAATTGCCTTCTGTAATTGAAAAGCCAGATTCAAAACTTAAACTAAATGAAAGTTCTTTTTCAACTCGTATCAGTTGGGAATCAGGAAACCTGATTATTATGTTGGGTGCATTGTTATTTGCTCCCTTTTCTAAATGGGATAAATGACAATTGAAAAGCTCGACCACGGCCTGGTACATCCTCTCTATTTCCTGATTAGAGATTTGTTTTAAAATATCTTTCATTACCAGATTCAAATGCTTAGACAAGTCGTTTAAGGCTTGATTTAGTAGTTCGAGATTTTTTTTCTCCTCATCTGTTCTTGCTTCTCTTATTTCACCATCTCTAGCAGCAGACCCAGTGTAGCCTAAGCTTATTAGTCGTTTGAGGTTGCTTTCTAGAAGTTGTACTTGTGAATCATCTGCTTTTTTTAAATTTGGGTTTTTTACCAGTGTCTGCCCCTTTTCCAAAGATTCTGCTACTGATTCTAAAACTTGCTTTATCCCTCTACTTAATTCTCTACTCCATCCATAAAGGGGGTATAATTTTTCTCCTAATTCATTATAAGGTTCAACATCTTGAAGTTCCTTCAGGGTTTTTTGTAAATAAAACACAAGATCGTCTTCTGACTTTTTTTCTATGACTTGTTTAAATTTGGCATCTATCTTTTCAAACGGCCTCCTCAAATTTGCATCGCTAAGTTGAAGAAAATCGTCAAGTGAGGACCTAATGTCTGATATCTTTTCACATTCCTGTTGGTAGTGTTCTTCTGAACTGCTAAGAATGGCCGTGGTTGTTTGTACGGCCCACTCTGCTACAGCATTTCCAGCAGCTACATTAAAACGTTCTATAGCTTGCGGTATTACTAACTGTGGAAAGTGTTGATTAATATGTTCCTTTAAGTGCTGCTGAAACTCTTCTGCATAAGATTCTTGCCATAATGCTTCAGCAACTCGTGTTCGATCGTGTCTAGACCAGTTTTGTACGTTACGTGGCAGGACTTCCAATATATCTTCATTAATTAATCCGTTAAAATTTTTGTCTGCCTTTTTACAGGCTTCAGCACTATAGATATCATCATTATTTTGGATCTGAAGGGCTAGTAGCGCAGGCCATGTACTAAGTTTGGTTACCTGTAACTTCTCAATATCTTCTGTATATTCTTTTAATTGTTCAGTCAATTCGTTTTTTATATCACGTATAGCTTTTTCAACAAAGCGATTTTCTGTTTCAGGCCAATTTTTGTCGGCTCGAAAAACGTCAATCCGATTCAGAGTAAAGAGCATACGTGCAGGAGAACCACCCAAATCTTTTACCTGTTGTACAACTTCTTGCAGTAAACTTTTTACTTTATGTGCATCGGTTTCTGCACTATTGTATGTGACAATGCACAATGCCTCTCGGCACTGTTTAATAACATCTGCGTTACCTTGATCGCCCACATAGGCCAAACCAGGTAAATCAAGAACTTTTACCCTGGTTCCTTGTGGTAGTTCCAGTTGAGACTCTTTGACAAGCCTGAAAGGGTAAAAGATTGTAGATTGTGGGCAAGCTAAATTCGGTTGTTTTTCTCTGTTTTCGATATAACTTATCATTACTTGGTATAAGCGCTGATAAATTCGATCTTCAGTAATACCTCTCCATTCGCCACACTCCCACAATGCTCCTGGTGTTTCATGGATTATTAGAGACTTTTCCTTGCTATATTCGATAGTGACTGCCCCTGCGCTCATTTCACTTACGGCTACGGGGACAATTTCGGCTCCACATAACAAATTTACCAAAGTGCTTTTCCCACTACTGGTGGTTCCTGTCGTCGCAAGAGTCAAAGTTGGATTACGGAGTGCCTCAACCAGAGTGCTTAAAGCCTCGTCTAATTTAGTAGAAAGTTTTTGTATCTCAGGCTGATATGTATCTGGTAAATGTTCGGAAATTTCTGTAGAAAAATTATTCCAGTATTTAGCAAGCAGTTGAGCTTTGAATTCTACTTCGTCAAAAACTTTGTATAATTGTTTACTCATGTGTTCAATACCGGTGTTTATAGTGAATATGTATTTTAGATAACATATTTGAGTCGCCACTCATAAAGGGCTGACAGCCACACTGTCTATATTATGACTCAAGGGAATCATACCATAGCTGTTAAGATATTCCGGTAAGCTGCAATAGTTGAGAGGTAGCATGACCCCGGCAACCGAAAAAATTGTCCTTCCCTCTCCTTTCCCCGACCACACTCAACTGCCAGAGGAAGACGGCACTTTTGTGAAGAATTTTCAGGAGCATCCCCAGAGCATTATTTTGACTGATTCTATCGGGTCGGTATTGCAAGAGCTTCATCCCGATCGGCAATATGCTATAGGGCAAGACTGTGGCATCTATTGGCGAGAAACAGACCCGCTTGAAAAGGGAGCGGAAGCTCCTGATTGGTTCTACGTGCCGAACGTGCCACTAACACTAGGAAATCAGATTCGTCGCTCTTACGTGCTGTGGCGGGAATTCATGGCTCCGATGATTGCTTTGGAGTTCGCATCGGGAGACGGTTCACAAGAGACTATTGACTTGTAGGGTGCATCTCACATCTTGCACCATTCTCATGTACAGGCAAGATATTCTCATGAACAGGCAAGATGCCTGTTCCACAAAGAATGACTTTTCTTGTGGGGTGGGCATCCTGCCCGCCCGTAAGTCCTACTATTTTACAGCAGTTAAAACATCGCCGATTTTAACTGTACCGCTGTTGATAATTTTGGCTAAAACTCCAGTTTGTGCGTGACCGAATTCCTTTTGGAGTAAACTGAGTAGGGAAATATCCCGATCGCCTGTTTCGGGATTCACTTCTATATTGACACAGCGATTGATTCGTGCTGTAACTTCTATGCGCGCCGTGCCTAATTGAAACTGTTTTCCGATTAACTCAAATTCTGACCAAGCTGCCATACCTTCTAGCACAATGTTCGGGCGAAATCGGCCCACGTCAATGTTTTGAAGAGCGATTTCTGTTAATTGGTCTAATGTGGCTTGACTGAGTAAAGAGATGTGTACGGGTTCTCGATCGGGATAACGAGTTTCGCCGCTGGTGTCGCCGACTAAGTGCAAAGGTGCAAACTGCGGGTGTCTCGCTTCTTTTGTGGGTTCAATTGCCGCCAAATATTCGGTGAAAAAAGTGCCGATGCGATCGCGCCCCGCTGCTGTGTTCGTTTCTGCCGATAACACTGCAACTCCTTGACGCTGGACTGTTAAAACGGTCGTTTCCGGTTGATAATGACATTCCAAAGCTGCTAACAAAGGCCAATCGTTTTGGACAGCAAAATTTTTTTTGCTCATCCAAGGCACGTTGTCTGCAGGCATCTTCGCAGCTTCCAGATTATCTGCAAACATTAAGGCAAAAGCTCGATCGCCCTTAATTCCGTGTCCTGCTGTTAAAGCAAACTCCGACATTTCTTGCGGTGTCAGCCCTTTAATTGGATAAATAAATAACTGTTTTATTGTTGCTAATGTCATATTTTTTTTAGCTGCGCTTCAATTTCAACTGAACTCTTGTCCCCCCCTTACTAAGCAGGGCGGTTTCATTCTCTTGTAGGGGCAATCCCCCCGTGGTTGCCCCGATATTTGAAACATCGATTTCATCGTCCGTGGGGGGGGCGGGCACGGGGGCACCGCCCCTACAAAAGCCTGATTTTCGTGAGAATGAAACAGCCCTGTTTTACTAAGCGGGCTAGGGGGGTCCAAGCTATTTGACACACATTAATAAAATTGCTATAAAAACCCGATTAAGCTAGCAATTCATAGCGGCGGATATCTGGAGGCCCAACGGCCAAACCGTCTAATTTCTGCACTGCGTCTTGAATGTGAGTTGAACCGAGATGTAGTTCCAGCAAATCTGCACTTTCCCACTCTTCAACGAAGGTAAAATCTGTGGGATCGGCTTGATTTTGCAGGAGTTCGTATTTGATGCAGCCTTTTTCTTTGCGAGTGGGCTCCATAATGCTCAGCAGCAGAGATTTAAGTTCTGCTACTTTGTCGGGAAAGGCAGCGAGGCGGGCGACTACTCGCAAGGTTGTTTTGGACATAGGAGAAAAAAGTCACAGATAGGACGATCGAATTTACCGATTTTTATTTGGCAAACTCAACTATAGAGGATTTTACTTAAAATAACCTACACAGGTCGATCGGTCAACGGCAGTAAAGTCAGTGCTGGACGCGCTCAAGTCTCAGAAACCCGGTTTCTTCCCAAATTCTTCGTTAGCAACCGCAGAGCGTCGTATAAACGGGGTTTATTGATATATTTTGGCCTATACCGGAGGCACTCAATCTTTGGGATAAAATCGCTTGTTTTCTGTAGAATATTCCCAGGCGATTGCCTCCGGGTCTTTGTCGCGGCTCCACTGAGCAAACTCCGGCTTAAGTTTCCACTTGCCGATCGTAGTTGCGTGAACTTTGAACCTGCGGGAGAGTTCCGTCTGGGTAAAAGAGATTTTGGGTTTTTCAGGAGTCTTGGTTTGAGCAATGGGGAATAAATTTGGTTTTTTATCTTGTGCTTTTTCCCGATTTGTGGGAGGCTCTTGAACAGCTATTCCCGCATTAGCTGTTTGGCTTTGATTGACAGGTGGAGCTATTTGAAAATAATACAAAATTCCGCCTTGTTCTGTCACTTCAAAATCCGCTGCAAACTCAGAGGCTCGTTCGTCGAGATACTCTTGAACCTTTTCTCCGGGGAGTTTTGCATTCATCGCCAAATCCAAAGCCGTAACTCGCCCTTGATTTTCCTTGATTAACTTGTAGAAAACCGAGTCTAAATGAGCGAGTTTGTGTTTTTGCTGCTGCTGGTAGAGCCTCCAAGCCCAAGCAATGCCCGCTGTGGTGGCGATCGCCCAAAACATCGTTCCCGACTCGAAACTGGCAACCGCCGTCAAGGAAATAGGCAAAAGCAGGGTAAGATATCCCCAAATGCTTCCCTTCTTTAGGTTATTGCTGTTTTTGACCATAGTTCCTAAACAGGTACGTAGTTTAGCTTAGTAGAGCGTGTCTGAATGCCGCGAAAGTTTTACGACCGTCGATATATCGGCCGATCGCTGACGCACTCTACTACACCATCCCAGAATCTACTTTTTTTTGCAACCGAGGGTTCATGTACTTTTTTCGCAAACAGATTGCCATCCTGCTGATAGTTGTTGCTTGCTGTACGCTGACGATTAGTTGCAGCGATAGCCGAGCTGTCCAGTGTACTAAATTTACTGAAATTGTCAACAAAGGCAACGCTCTCATTGATGTTGATAAAGACAGCAACGATGCTGCAACGACCGACAATTTAGCTAAAAATTTGAACCTGATAGCGAATGAACTTGAAGATCTGCGAATCACAGATCCAACCCTCAAAGAAATTCAGGAGCCATCGGTTAAATCATTCCAGGAAATTAGTCAAGCACTCGGCGACATAAGCAAAAGTCTTCAGGCTGGAAATCTCGCTTCTACAAGTATAGAAGGTCGAGAGCAAATCCAAACCGCTCAAGCAGATATTATTAGAGCAGGCCAACAGGCGAATCAAGCAGCCGCAAATCAAGACGCTTTGACTAGCAAACTGATTAATTATTGTAAGAGCGATCGCTAAAGGCTAAGAGTTTTGAGTTGGGAGATGGCCACGCGAACCCCAACAACCCACGGGGGGTGAAGGAATTTGAGGAATGCGTCGCCTTCACCTACTATCTACCCCTTTGCAATTACCCAATTTAGTGATGAATTTCTAGATTCAAAATATAGCGACCGAGTTGTACTTTCTCCGACCACAACTCGTATTCTAACTGCAAGTGTCCGGGTTCCGGCTTTCCTGTCAGCGTCAAGTTGCGGGTGAAGTTGCGGAGCCGCAACTGTTCGGGAGTGGCCAGCGATTCGCCCTGAAGCCAATAACGGCTCAGGCCGTACATTCCTCGTTCCCAGCAGTGGCGGTAACTGTATTTGCCGTTTCCTTGCATGGTCATAATGACTCGATAGGGCGAAACTTCTAGCCAGAGCAACCGGGGTTTTGTAGTTGGGGGCAAGATTGTAACTTGCTCGGCCGATTTGTCGGAGTCGTCGGAAAATTCGCGATCGATTATTGCTGGTTCGTGTAACAACAAGTGAAAGCGATCGCTGTCTTTTTGATAAAGGGTAGCAGCGGTTTCCACGAATGACCACAAAGGTAAATCTGTGGATACCAGCGATAAACTGACAGGCTTGCGGTGATGGGTCAGCATAAATAAAAGTTTAGGAGTTGTTGTGGATCGGGCGTTTGAGATTTGAGATTTTAGACTTTAGATTTTAGATTTGCTGGGTTCCAAATTCCGGAGCTTTTGCTTAAAAAAATGAAAAACCTACAACTCGCAATCGAAAATCTAAAATTGTTCAGTCACAATTCAATCATCTGGTCGATAACTGAGAGCAGGAAATGAAATCTACGCATATACACGGATAATATTTGTGAAATTTATGTGAAATTAATGTGAAATCCGTGCGGTTGCGTCCGTCCTCCCTTGTCGCCGATAACTGACAGCGGAGTCTCCGGGCGAGTTTAATCAGCCTTTAAGTTAACCGGACACATTGGGAAAGAACCCACAGGCATCCAAAAGACGACTAACTTAGGACTGGGAAAAAGGTAGGATAGCTAACGCCATCCAATCCTAGTTTATCTCAATGCAAGCTGACATTATCACTACTACGCTTCTTGACAAAAGCCAAACTTTAAGAATTAAAAAACCGGCCTCGGGCTTGTCACTGGTCGGGAGGATTCGAGTTCCCGGCGATAAGTCGATTTCTCACCGAGCTTTGATGTTGGGTGCGATCGCCCAAGGCGAAACTACTATTGAAGGACTACTCCTAGGGGAAGAC
Source organism: Microcoleus sp. FACHB-DQ6 (assembly GCA_014695175.1). GTDB lineage: Bacteria > Cyanobacteriota > Cyanobacteriia > Cyanobacteriales > Microcoleaceae > Microcoleus. The sequence goes on from JACJNV010000256.1 coordinate 19,477, forward strand.
CCCCGCAGCACGGCTAAATGTTTCTCGCTCCTGGGAGCCAAAGTTTCTGAACTCAACGCGGAACGGGTGACAGTCACGGGCGTCGGAATTGGCGAGTTAGAGGAGCCTGTGGAAGTCTTGGACGCTGGCAATTCCGGCACGACGATGCGGCTGATGTTGGGAATTTTAGCTTCTCATCCGGGGCGTTTTTATGCAGTAACGGGTGACAGTTCTCTGCGATCGCGCCCGATGTCGCGCGTCATTAAACCGCTGCAACAAATGGGAGCCCAAATTTGGGGTCGAAAAAGCAATTCTTTAGCTCCTTTAGGGATACTCGGACAGCAGTTAAAACCAATTCACTACCATTCTCCGATCGCCTCGGCTCAAGTTAAATCTTGCATTTTGCTCGCAGGTTTGATGGCAAGCGGAGAAACTACAGTCACAGAACCCGCTCTGTCGCGGGATCACAGCGAGCGGATGCTGCGAGCGTTTGGAGCCCAATTGAGCGTCGATCCAGAAACTTGCAGCGTGACAGTCACTGGGCCGACACAACTGCAAGGGCAGAATGTGATTGTACCGGGGGATATTAGTTCGGCGGCTTTTTGGCTAGTTGCTGGGGCGATCGTCCCGGGTTCCGAGATCGTAGTCGAAAATGTCGGCGTCAACCCAACTCGTACAGGAATTTTGGAAGCTTTGGAGATGATGGGCGCCGATATTGAACTGCACAATCAGCGAGAGGCGGCTGGGGAACCGGTAGCGGATATTTTGGTTCGCAGTTCCGGCCAATTGCGGGGATGCACCATTGCTGGCGACTTAATTCCCCGACTGATTGACGAAATCCCGATTTTGGCCGTAGCGGCGGTCTTTGCGTCCGGTACTACAATAATTCGAGATGCGGCAGAGTTGCGAGTCAAAGAGAGCGATCGGCTGGCCGTGACTGCTGCCGAACTCAACCGCATGGGAGCCCAAATTTCCGAGTTACCCGACGGTTTAGAAATTACCGGGGGAACTCCTTTGACCGGCGCCGATGTTGACAGCTACACCGACCACAGAATCGCGATGAGTTTGGCGATCGCAGCGCTCAACGCCACAGGTATTACTAACATTCACCGAGCAGAAGCCGCTGCCATTTCCTACCCCGACTTTACCGCCACTTTGCAACAAGTTTGCCATCAAAATTGAGAGCGGGAGAGCCGGAGAGCGGGAGATTGGGAGAGCCAGGAGTGCGAGATTGGGAGAGGGGAGAGTGGGAAAAATCTTCTTTATTCATTCTTTCTTCTTCCTTCTTCCTTCTTCCCTCTTCCTTCTTCCTTCTTCCTTCGTTTAAGAATCTTTACCTACAACTTGTTCTTTTAAAGAATCAATTTCCGTTAACAACTCTTGGCGGTTAGAAGCCTTGAGCAGATAGCGGTAAACAAACCAACCCGTATATCCCATCCCAATCAACTCAAAAACGGGAGCAACCAAAGGGACATCATTAAGAGCACCTAAAACTCCTAGCATTACCTTAATACTAATACCGCCTGCCAGAATTAAACCAACAGTTATGAGGGGCTTTTGGTAGTCAGCAAAAAAATTGGAGACATAGGTTGGAAGTTCCGACAAAATTGTCAGAAATTGGTCTTTAATATCTTGGAACTGGCTCGTCGTTGTTTCTGTGGTTGTCACTGTAGTCATGACCCCCGGTTGGTCAGGCACCAGGTCTACTGTGACGACTTCAGTGACTGTTTGTGCGTCGTCAGAAAAGTTAGCTTGTGTCATTTGATACTTCCTCCGGTGTCAAGTACAATTGCAGGCTTTGAGTGGCTGCCAATATAATTCTCCGGCAATTAGCACAGCATTCGCGCTGCCGGGACTAATTGATGAGACTAAGGCAGAGCTTCACAAATTGCAAGCAAAAATAAGGATAAGACTTGATTGTAAACAATTTCCCCCGTTGCCAAATCGGTCTTTTGACTCATTTTTTCACTTGAGCGAAGTCGATTTGATTCGGGCAAGGGCGTCCTTGTTCAAAGTCGGTGATATTGGCGATCGTGGTTTCGGCAATATTTTTCAAAGCTTCCTCCGTGAAAAAAGCTTGGTGTCCGGTAATCAGGACGTTGGGGAAAGTCAGCAAACGCTGAAAAACGTCGTCTTGAATGACCTGATTTGACAAATCCTCAAAAAACAGATCCGTCTCTTGTTCGTACACATCTAATCCGAGGTAGCCAATTATACCCGACTTCAGACCTTTGGTAACAGCTTTAGTGTCAATCAACTGACCGCGGCTGGTATTGATCAGCATCATCCCCGGTTTCATTTGCTCGATCGCCTCTGCACCGATCAAATGGTAAGTTTCCGGCATCAGCGGACAGTGAAGGCTGACAATATCAGAGGCGGCGAACAGTTCCGGGAGTGCCACGTATTCCATGCCTAGGGCGAGGCAATCTGGGTTTTGGGAAACATCGTATCCCAGCAGGCGACACCCGAATCCGTGCAGAATTTGGGCAGTAATTGCGCCAATCTTGCCAGTCCCGACGATTCCCACCGTTTTGCCGTGGAGGTCAAAACCCAACAAGCCATCTAGGGCGAAATTGCCTTCGCGGACGCGGTTGTAAGCCCGGTGGATTTTGCGGTTGAGGGACAAAATCATGGCGACTGCGTGTTCGGCGACGGAGTAGGGAGAATAAGCCGGAACTCGGAGGAGAGTTATATCTAGGGCTTGCTGGATAAGTGCAGAAAGGTTACACGGCTTGGTTATGCGATCGTCCGATCAAGGAAAGTGTGCAAGATAAACAGGTAAAATAGTACAAAAGCCTTGCATCACCC
>JACJNV010000257.1 GCA_014695175.1 Microcoleus sp. FACHB-DQ6
TGATGCGATAGTTGCACAAATTTTTGGGTGTTTTTACTCATTATTATCTCGGATGATTCACTTTTACCTCCTCAATCCGCGTATGTGCCAGTTGGGGGTGCGGAATGTGGGTTAAAATCCCCAACTTCTTAAAGAGGTTGGGGATTTTGTATTCATCGCTTGAATGTGGAGCCCCAACGAGCTTTGCACGAGGCACAAAGAGCTTGCTCAACTTTTCCGTACATGATTGTCAATGGTGATGCAAGGGTTTTGAGGCATTAGATCGCTATTTTTTTTGCACTCCCCCACCTTTTTTCGGTCAGACAACCCAACGCCGCGTCTCCTTTTTCACCTTATTCAGCAAGCCGTATATAAAATCCTGACCTTTAACAAAATTCAAGATAATATCAAATCCTCGGCCATTTCCCCGACAAAAGTATCCTCGCCCAAACCTCGGACAAATTTCCACAATTTTTACCTAAAAATTGAGCGAACACAATAAACTCTACAAGCGTTTAACAAGTATCCACCGCAACTCCAACGGCGGTGTTTGTTGCACAGAAAATAAATCTCGCCCGCTAGCCCAACTGACAAACCAAGGTGTCGGCGGCCACGCCGAGTCAGGCAAATGTTTTTGTTCGTATTGAATCACAGATTGATCTGAAATAATTTCTAACGGCAAACCCTCTATTGCTGCTTGCAATTCTTGTCTGGTAATCAGATAAGACCAACACAATTCAGACATTTGTTTTGCCATCTCGTCGGGTTCGTACCCATCTACAGCTAAGAAAGCACTGAATAAGATAAACCCGCCGCTTAAAACAGCATCTGACATTTTGCCGAGGAAAAGACGAATTTGTTCGGGGTAGCGGAAATGAGAGAGAACTTCGGTAGCAATGGCTAATTTGTACCGATAAGTTTTCATCCTCAATAATGGGTCTAAAACGTCGCCTTGGGTGACATTTATCGGCAAGTTTTCGGCGGTTGCTGCAACTGATAGTTTTTCGGCAAATATCGGTGTTAGTTCGATCGCATCCACGGAATGGCCTAACCTTGCTAAAGGCACACTATTGCGCCCTGGGCCCGCACCGACATCTAAAATAGGTGCTTTTCCCGGTTCGCCTAATTCGGCGGCAATGGCGATGACTTTGGCATCGGGATGGCTGCCGAATAAAGGTTCGGGGCGAATATCCGGCCAGCTATGATATTTCTGGGCCATTGATTCGATTTGAATCTTGGTATTCAGAGTAATGCCGCCGGCTAAACCGGTTTGGGAATTGGCGGGAAAGTATGAGACTATTAGATTAGCGTGGGGGGAATTTTTGAATCCTTCTGCTAAGGCGTTGGCGATTAATGTTCGCAAGTTTTCGGCTTGGGCAGCGTCGATGTTTTGTCCGAGAATGTTTAAGAAGTCTGACAGTAATTTAAGATAGTCGTCTAGCATCGATGGCAAGCAAGGCAGATAGAATTCTCCCTTGAGGCCGATGCTCTTTTTGAGCCTTTCTTTGAGAATTAATTTCAGGCGATTCGAGTCTGTCAACGGCGGGCCTGCTGCGGGTGATTCGCTGACGGGCAATTTGGGGACAGATGCGGCACTGGTGGGGTTTTTAGTCACAATATTTTCGATTAGATTCGGCAATAAGTGCGATCGCACCGAGCATAATCTTGTGCTCTTGCACCTGAATTCTCGCGTGCAGCGTTTCTGCGGTATCATCAGGCAATACCGGCACCGCAGCCTGCATTAAAATCGGCCCGCTGTCTACTTCTAAACGGGCGATATGCACCGTACATCCGGTGATTTTAACCTTGGCGCCCAGTGCTTGCTCGACGGCGCGAATTCCTGGGAAACTCGGCAGTAAGCTGGGGTGAATGTTAATAACGCGATCGGGAAAAGCATCAAGCAAAACTTTGGTAACAATTCGCATCCAACCCGCCATCACTACCCATTCTACATCATACTCTTGAAAAGTTTTGACAATTTTTGTATCTAATTCTTCGCGGCTTTTGCAGTCGCGGTGATTCAGAAGAATCGAGGGAATGCCGTATTTTTCTGATCTGGCTGCGGCTTTGGCTTCGGGGTTGTTGTAAATTAATACTGGGATTTTAGCGTTGAGTTGTTGATTTTGGATGGCTTGGGCAATTACCTCGAAGTTGCTGCCGCTTCCTGATGCTAAAACTCCTAATTTTAATGGAGGATGGGCCGGAGGGATCAAACTTTTGCCAATTTCAGGAGAAATCAGGCAGGCATTGGAATTAACAGATACTGGATTAGCGGTCATAAAGATAAAAACTATTCTCTGGTATTCTACAATAGAGGTAAAGGGTAAGGTGTGCTTCGGCGCACTCTACATGGAGATATTGCGTAAGTCCTAAGTATATTATTTTTTTTCGCTGACCGACTGATTCACTCCTATTCTACAATATTCTCAAAAAACTCTTCCCTGAGAATCGAATAAAGTTTTAGATCCCAATATCTGTCTTTCACAAATAGGTGCTGTCGCAATACCCCTTCCAATTGCATCCCCACTTTTTCCATCACCCGAGCGGAAGCAATATTGTTAACCTCACATCGAGCCATAATTCGGTTCAGCAACATCTCCCGAAAGCCGAATTCAATAACTGCATTGACAGCCTCGCTCATGTATCCTTCGCCCCAATAGCTCCTAGAGAGTGCGTAGCCAATTTCCGCGCGGCTGTGCGTCATGCTCCATTCCACAAATCCGCAAGTCCCGATAAACTTTTTCTCGGCTTTGTGGACAATTCCCCAATCTACAAGCTCTCGTCTTTTGTACATCTTAGTAAGTGACCTGAGAAAGTATTTAGTGTCTTCGAGCGAGGTGTGAGTTGACCACATTGTGTATTGTGATACTTCGGGGTTTGAGGCATACTCAAACATATCGCTCGCATCGTTTAAAGTAATTTTTCTGAGCAGGAGCCTTTCAGTTTCTATAGTGGGTAAATGGGATAATATATCGAGAAGGTTCATTTTGACATTGACCTATATTGTGATACCATTTAAAACTAAAAGCTAAAATTTACAAGCCAATGGTTCGGATTAAATTTGGGCGTTTTAACTGGTTGGATAATGATTCGATCGCAGCTTGGACTTTCCTGGCCCCAGCTTTGCTGTTTCTGGGTACTTTTTTGATTTGGCCGATCGCCTATTTATTTTACCTCAGCTTTACCAGCGGCAGCTTTACCCAGTCGGGATTGCGTTGGATTGGCTTCAACAACTACTGGCGTCTAGTCACAAACCCGGATTTCTGGCAAATTCTCCAAAATACGCTCTATTTTACTACTGCAACCGTCATTCCCAGTTTAGTGATTCCATTGGGCTTAGCAGTTTTGCTAAATCGCTCGTTTGCTTGGCGAGGAGCTCTCCGCACCGCTTATTTTATTCCTTCGATTACCTCTTTAGTTGCAGTTGGCTTAGGTTGGCGGTGGTTGTTTCAAACCCAAGGCCCGGTGAATAATGCCCTAAGTGCGATCGGCTTAAATCCAATTCCTTGGCTTAGCAGCACAGTTTGGGCAATGCCAGTGATCATTCTGCTCAGTGTTTGGAAACAATTAGGCTTTAATATGGTAGTATTTTTAGCAGGATTGCAAGCAATTCCGGTAAATCGTTACGAAGCAGCAGAATTGGATGGAGCTAATGCTTGGCAGCAATTTTTGTACATCACTTTACCCGGTTTGCGGCCGACTTTAGTATTTGCTACTGTCACTACTGCTATTTTTACTCTGCGGAGTTTCGAGCAAGTTTACGTCATCACCGGCGGCGGTCCTTTGAACTCTACTAATTTGCTAGTTTATTATATTTACGAGCAAGCTTTTTCGCAATTTGATTTTGGCTATGCAGCCGCAGCGGCAACTTTCCTGATGGCTGTAGCTTTGCTATTAGTCTATTTACAACTAAAAGTTTGGGGCGAAGATGCTTGATATCACGTCCGGTAGCATCCTTCGTGTATGGGCGGCGCGGGTTTACGAGATTGTTTGTTTTAGGCATGATGGTTGGTAAAACCCGCCACTACGATCGCAGAAATTATACAATTAACCATGCCCAATGCCCCATTACCCATTCCCAATTTTATATTCCATGTGTTCTGCTGTTTGTTCAGCTTGTGCTGTTCCCAAAAGCTTGCCGACAACGTGCAAAGACATATCAATTCCCGCAGCAATTCCCCCAGAGGTGATGATTTTGCCGTTATCTACAAATCGCTGATTTTCGATAATAGTTGTGTTGGGAGCTAATTCTCTCAATAAATCCAATGCCTGATGATGTGTAGTTGCTTCCAAACCTTCCAACAAACCAGCTTTTGCCAAAAGCAGCGAACCCGTACAGACAGAAAGCACTAATTCTGCTGTTCGCGCACAATCTTTTATCCAGTTAATAACTGCTGAATTATCGATTAACTTTCTTGTACCTTGTCCTCCCGGTACAATTAAAATATCCGGTGGCGGACAATCGGAAATGGTGCAGTCGGGATTTACACTCAAACCATTACGGGCGTTGACAGCACCGGGATGTTCCGCTACGGTAGAGACTGCAAAAGGTCGTGAAGCGAAGCTATCCCGAAGGGAATCGCCCTTACTTAATTCTGATGTCACCGAAAACACTTCAAAAGGGCCTGCAAAGTCCAGTACCTCGACATCATCGAACATTAAAATAGCTACCTTCCTAGTTGCCATAAGACATACTTCTGATAGAGGGCAAAATATCGGCGATTTGTTATCGTACAAATGGTATAATTTAAATCATTAAAGCTATGCCGAAAAATATTCGCCATCGCGCCTTGAAACTATGTGTTTTGTGTCTGGCTTGCGCCATAGCAATTGCTGTTTCGCCAATTTTTACGCCCGCTCAATCCACAACTCAATTAGAATTTCGCATTATTCAATTAGAACGTCAAATTTCTGAACTCAGAGGACAAATCTACAGTTTGCAGAATCAAGGTTCTAGAGTTAACCGGCCTCCGTCTCCTTCCGGTTCTGGTCGGACAAATGCTAGAATGCTGTCGGGAGACCCGCTGTTTGACAATTTAGCAACTTTGGCAATTGAAACTAAGCAAGATGTTATCAAAATTCAAGAGCGGTTGTCAAAGCTAGAATCGTCCAGAAATCGCTAGAGAAGCCATTAGTTAGAAGAAAGAGGGAAGAAGGAAGGCACGACACGGATTTTGACACGGATACAGGGATTAATTATTGAGCAAAAGTCGGAAGTCAGGAGTCAGGAGTCTGAAGGAAGAGGGAAAAAGTCAGTAGTCATTAGTTAGAAGAATGAAGTCATATTCTCGCCAACTCCAAACTCCAAACTGTCCCCCTCTCCATCTCTCCCATTCTCCGACGTTGAGGTCTAGAACAGCAGGGTCTGCTAAAAGTTAAGTTGCAGAACTATTCAATGATATGGAAATAAAAGCCTGCAACCACAAAATTGATTGCTAACAGCAAGAGAAACCAGCCTGCGCGAAATGGGTAAGGGAATTTGCCCGTTTTCATCACGGAGTCGGATTTTAATTGGTTCTTCGCTATCTCTGGCATAGGTAAAGCTCCTAATTGATAATGTCACTCTATTTACAAATAGCAGAGAGCGTCGCACTTATGCACAATCCTCTAGAGTTATTTTTTGTAACAAGGAGTTTATACCGAGTTGAATTCAAATTAGTTTCAATCGCTCTCTCCAGCGTGGTAGGAACTGCGGACGAGAGGCCCCGATCGCACGCGCTCAAACCCCATCTCCCGGGCGATCGACCCGAAACGGTCAAATTCGCTCGGCGTCCAGTATTTACGCACTGGGAGGTGCTCTAGAGATGGTCTCATGTATTGACCGAGGGTGAGCCGATCGCACTTGGCATCCCGCAAATCAATCATCGCTTCGACTATCTCGGCTTCGGTTTCCCCGTGCCCCAACATCAAACCGGATTTGGTGGGAATAGTTGGGTCATATTGCTTAACAATACGCAGAACGTCGATCGAGCGATCGTACTTCGCCCCCCTCCGCACCGGCCCTTGCAACCGACGCACCGTCTCAATATTGTGGTTGTAACAAGCCGGTTTAGCCTCCACCACCGTGCGAATCCGAGCTCGCTGCAACTCATCGAGCCCTGAATTCTCCCCGTCGGGGGCGGGCACGGGGGCACCGCCCCTACCCGTTCCCCCCCAAAAATCCGGCGTCAGTACCTCCACTTCAGTATCTGGGTTAAGAAGGCGGATTTGGGCGATCGTCCTGGCAAACCAACCCGCACCCCCGTCCGGCAAATCATCCCTCGCCACCGAAGTCAGCACCGCATAACGCAAACCCAACAACTGCACAGCCTCGGCCACCTTTTGCGGTTCCTCCGGGTCGAGGGGCATCGGAGAATGACCTTTATCTACTTGACAAAAAGCACAAGCGCGGGTGCAAGTCGGCCCCATCAACAAAAAAGTCGCCGTTTTTTGCGCGTAGCACTCGCCCCGGTTGGGGCATCTCCCCTCCTCACAAATCGTGTGAATTTGCCGCTGTTTGATAATTTTTTGCACTTGGGAAAGTTCGCTAGCTTTGCCAACGGGCCTACGCAACCACTCCGGCATCGCCTCGATTTCACCCCGCATTTGGGCGGCAACTGCTTTGACAGTAGGAGTTTTAGGAGTTTGGGGCGACATAAAATTAAGTGGCGATTGAGTTAATTCCTTCGATCGTATCCGAAATCAAAGCCCCTGAACTTGTAGGAGTATCACCCGAAATCAGAATCGCGCCGAGGTGCAACAAAACTAAACTCGCCCAGAATTATGGGTAGAATTCTGTTAGGGATATACTGAAGGTTGCAAATCATCACTCATTCATTACTGAAGGAGTCAGTCGTGGCTGGTCAAAAAATCTTGGTAATCGATGACAGTAAAGTCATCCGCGTCCGAGTCCGAGAGATGTTGCCTCAGGGTAACTTTGAAGTTCTAGAAGCAAAAGACGGCGAAGAGGGACTCAAACTGATCCGTCAAGCCCGGCCAAATCTAATTATGTTAGATTTCCTACTGCCCAAAGTCAGCGGTTGGGAAGTGTATCAAAAAGTGCAAGCCCATCCTGAGCTTTCTAAGATACCTTTGGTGATCATGTCGGGTCGCGAAGAAGAGGTGATGGAAAAAATTCCGAAACCCTTTGAAAAGCATTTTTTTGCATTCATCGCCAAACCGTTTGAGAAGAAGCAGCTAACCGAGGCAATCAAATCGGCGATGGTACTGGCCAAAAAGAAACCAGTGCCGGAAGCCCCAGCCGCCGCCGCTGCACCCAGCTCTGGAGCGGGCGCCGCCGAAATTCAGGCGATGACTGCGAAAATGGCGAAAATGCAAGCGGAAATTGATGCACTCAAAAAACAAATGACTCAGGTGATTACGATCATCAAGCAGAAATTGAAATAATTATGCTGTTTTTTGAAGGCACT
>JACJNV010000258.1 GCA_014695175.1 Microcoleus sp. FACHB-DQ6
CCAAAATCCGGGAACGATATCTTTAGGACAAGGCGTAGTTTACTACAATCCGCCACAACAATCATTTGACCGAATTCCCGAATTCTTCGCAAATCCCGACAATCACAAATACAAAGCCGTGGAAGGAATTCCACAACTACAGGATGCTATCGCAGCAAAACTAAAAACAGATAACGACATAGAAATTAATAGCAAAAACTGCATTGTCGTTACTGCAGGCAGCAACATGGGATTTACCAACGCCATTCTCGCCATCACCTCGGCGGGAGACGAAATTATTATCCAATCACCTTATTACTTCAACCACGAAATGGCGGCAATTATGGCAAATTGCCGACCAGTGATAGTAGAAACCGACGCCAACTATCAACTTAATGTCGATGCTATAAAAAAAGCAATTACCGACAAAACGCGAGCCATAGTTACCATTTCACCAAATAATCCCACTGGTGTTGTTTATCCTTCCGAAGCACTCCGGGAAGTTAACGAAATTTGTCGCCAGCACAACATCTATCACATCAGCGATGAAGCTTATGAATATTTTACTTATAACGGCGTCAAACACTGTTCGCCCGCCGCTTTTCCCCACAGCAGGGAACATACAATTTCTCTATTTAGCCTCTCCAAAGCTTACGGTTTTGCGAGTTGGCGGATCGGGTATATGGTAATCCCAGAACACTTGCTCGTTTCAGTGAGAAAGATTCAAGATACAATCTTGATTTGTCCGCCCGTAATTTCTCAGTATGCAGCCCTGGGAGCCTTGCAAGTTGGTAGAGCTTACTGCGATAATTATGTAAGGGCGATCGCATCCGTGCGCCAACTCGTATTAGACGAACTCAATACCATCCAAAACTTGTGTACAATTTCCCCAGCCGCTGGAGCTTTCTACTTTTTCTTGAAAGTTGATACTGAAATCGATACAATGGAATTAGTAGAAAAATTAATTCGCGAATATCACGTAGCAGTGCTTCCCGGTACAACCTTCGGCATGGATAGCGGCTGCTATTTGCGCGTTGCTTACGGTGCTTTGGAGAAAGCAACCGCCACCGCTGGTATTAGGAGATTAGTTAAAGGTTTGAAGACAATTTTAAACAAGTAAAATAGGAAGATTCAACATGGTTGCCACGAACTTGAAAGCAAATACAAATATCCAAGATACCTCCGCTGCAAGACTGGCAGACTTGCGCGATTTGATGGCAGATTACGACTTAGATTGCTATTACATCCCAGCGGTTGACGAACACTTAAATTTATCAGTTCCAGCCGCCAAGCAGCGGCGAGCTTGGATGTGCGGTTTTACGGGTTCCGCGGGCGATTTGTTGGTGGGCAAAGATTCCGCTTGGTTGTTTGTGGATTCCCGCTACTACGAACAAGCCGAATTGCAAGTCGATACTGGAATTATTCAAATATCGAAACTCGGCTTAGAAGGAAATTTAACCTTAATTGAAACTTTAGAAAAACTGGCTGTAGAATCGGCAGAAAAATCAACTAAAATTCGCCTGGGTTTTGACCCGTTTACGGTAGCGACAGAGCAATATCAAAATTGGGTGAAAAAATTCGCGAATGCGGAGATTGAGCTCATACCAATCCGGGATAATTTGACAGACAAAGTGCGATCGCAAACTCCTTGGCAAACAGCAGAGACTTTACCCGCGATTGATGCAGATCCCATATTTAGCTTACCTGCATCCCTGACAGGAGAAACCGCAGCCGAAAAATTAGCCAGAGTCAGGGAAGCGATGCAAAAAGCCAATATCGATGTGCTTCCGATTACCAACCTGAATCAAATAGCGTGGCTGTTCAACCTCCGAGGCTCTGATATTCCCCACATTCCCATTTTCATCTCCTATGCCATTGTCACCACAGATTCAGCGTTTTTGTTTACAAATCTCGAACGAATTTCGCTAGAAATCAAGCAAGAATTGCGGGCGGATGTAACTTTGCTTCCCTACGCAGACTATCCGCATACATTAGAAACTTGCGTAAATTTGCCACATAAAGTTCGGGTACTTTTAGACCCGAAACACAGCACAGCAGGCACGTACCAGTTAATATTAAACCATCAAGAAGCGCAGTTTTACAACATCGAAATAGTTTTTGAGGCACATCCGGTAGAAGGGATGAAAGCTCGCAAAAATCCCGTAGAAATTGAGCAGATGAAATCAGCCAATTTCAAAGCAAGTCGAGCGAAAACTTTGGCTTTAAAGTGGTTGACAGAACAGCTAGAGAATGGTAAGGTAGTTACCGAGTTTGATGTCAAAGAAAGCATCGAAAAATTTTACCAAGAAGAAACAGATTTTCAGACTTTAACTTTTAGAACGATCGCCGGTGCGGGAGCCAATAGCTCGATCGTACATTACGGAACCCCCAGCCCAGAAATAACGTTAAAACCGGGGGAACTGCTGTTATTGGACTCAGGAGCGCAATATTTAGCAGGTACAACCGACGATACGAGAACAGTAAGTATCGGAGAACCGACGGCGCTACAAATAGAACACTACACAACAGTCTTAATCGCGCACATCAACTGTGCAATGCAGCAATTCCCCAAAGGAACAACGGGAGCGCAATTAGATGCGATCGCCCGTGCGGTATTATGGCAAGAACAGCTAGACTACGGACACGGTACAGGGCACGGAGTCGGCGCGTTTTTAGCAGGCCACGAAGGGCCCAACGGCATCAGCAAATCTGTGCAGTATCCCCTGGAAGCCGGAATGGTAACTAGCATCGAACCGGGATATTACGAACCGGGATGGGGCGGAATTCGCATCGAAAATCTCTATGTTGTCAGGGAAATGCCATCCAAAAACGGTACGGTTTGGTACGGATTTGAATCGCTGACGTATATTCCGTTTGAGCGCAAATTGATAAATGTCGATCGGCTGTCAAAGACTCAACTCGCATGGTTGAATAATTATCACGCTTCGGTAGTCGAGAAACTGGAACCCGTACTTGATGCAGCAACAATTGAATGGTTGAAAACAGCCTGCGCTGCGTTAGGTTAAACCTTGTAATTTGTCGCACATTTAACTTGTACACCTATTTTTCGGGAAACTCTTGTGGGGTGGGCGCGCGAGCCGCCCCAAAGGTACAAAATAGCACATATCAGATAGGGACACGCTACTGCCGTGTCCTACTGTTACATAGTTACATAGTTACACTTGTCAGGATAAAATCACCTACTGATAAATAGCTAAAACTTTTGCTATAGAATTTTAGGCTTTCAGACAATTAGGTGATATAAGTCACAGTATAGGTTAGAGGATTACTGTTAAATTCATAGGTAATGCTGGGATAACTTTTAAAGAATTACTAAAATTATTATAAGGTTCTATTTACTTAATGAGAATTACCAAAAACAAGGGGGGTTAAGTTTTATGAAAAAAGCTCTATCTATGTTATTAAATAAAGAATTTACATCTGATGATGATAGACTAACCTATCAATCCTATGAAAAGCTAGCTCTAATTTGTAATGTATGTGGAGAACTTGTCTTTTTTAAGCAAGGTATAGAGAGAGTTTCTCACTTTTCTCATTACAAAGATACAGGCAAGAATAAGTGTAGATGGAGAACCCAGACCCATGACAGTACACAAAACACTGATTCAGAGGCTAAAAAACAAAGTTTAGAAAAGTTTCAGAAAAAAATTCAAGACATTATTGACGAAGGGATAATTAAATATCAAAAAATTTCATCCTCTCAGCTTGATGATGGCAGACATCAACGTAGAATCTTAGTCGCTCGCAGAGATGGAGGTAAAAGCTTAGTCAATCAATATCAAATTGATATCAATTCATGGTTGAGTCGGTTTTACGAAGAAAGAGAACATATTCAAAATTTAGCATTATCTTTGTATCATAAAAAATTATCTAAGATCCAGTGTCAAGTTTTTTCAAATATAACTCATTACTTGTGTCTTCCTGCTAGTGAAGATATTTTAAGAAAAATCCTTTACTATGTGTTTTTTTTATTAAATAAAGAGGTCGCTCTTAATAACGATTTCGAGGAAGTTTGCTCTAAAGTCATTGAAATAATAAGTTTTGCTGATTGGGAAGAAGAATATAAACGAGCAAAAGAATTGGTAGATACTAGCAAGTTTGAACAAAATCTACTAACTTCTAAGGGGGAAGATGGAGAAGTTAGTGTTCTAGCCCCAGAGAAAGTACAAACACGTCCAGCTAAAAAAGTTAAATTAGTTAACCTATCTAACGCAAAGTCACTAGCCACTAACTCTTTAGAATGGTCAGGGATGATAGCTCATATCCCGTGTAAAGTCACTTTAGTTAACAGCCATAACCATTGGCAACTAGAGGCTCTACCCATTCAAAACATACCTAGTTATCCGTTGCTTTATACTCTCGCTAACAAAGCAATTAATGACTATTGGCAAGAGGAAGAAGTGTTTAACTTTCTTATTTCCCCTATTGATAAAGAGTTGAGAAGGTTGGATGAATTAGCCTCTAAAACTGAGGATGTAGAGATGATTCAGAAAATAGGCTTAAGGGAAGCTAACTTAGAAAAACTCAAAGATTCTGTATTGGGAAAGAGAAAGCTAGACCCTAAGACACTCTCGGAATGTTCAGAGATAGTTAAGCAATCAATAGCTAAAGCTGACTACAAACCATCACCTATTGACCCTTACTACTCTCGGTACATACTTGCACAATTCTACTTTTTACAGTCTAATGAGGATAAAATTGTTTACCTCTTGGATGATTACATGAGTCATAAGATAACTTCATCTGAAGTACAAACAGCTCTTAATTTTCTAAGACTTGTACCAGGTAATCTAGACAAAAAGTTTCCTGACAAAAAACCTAGCCTTAAGGAATTACAGGATTTTATTATCCCATTGTTCCGTTCTAAGTTTGGAGGTCAATCTAGGGGTAGTTTGGAGCTAAAACTCAGAGAGGAGAAGGGTAAAATACTGATTGACGTTATCTACAATAATAAAGTTCAGTTAACCCAGCTACTTACCATCAAAATGCCTGCCACTCCTGGTAAAAATCAAGGGAAAGTAAGTACAAAAGTAGCCTCTTCACTAGATTTTGAGAATAGGAGAGTATTTGAGAAGTTTTTGAGGACTAAAGACGGTAGATTTGTTGCCCAAGCTATGAATCAGTTAACAACTCTAGCTAATGTCTTTCTTTCTCGCAACTTTAACACTTTAGTAGGGGAGAATAAGGTAGGAAAATCGAAGAAAATCTCAGAAATCATTGGTTTCGAGCGTTCAAAACAAGGTTGGGGGCAGATCAAAAAGGGTTTCATCAAGTATTTACTACCTTTCACCTCGGCTTCAGATGTCAAGAAAGGTAAGTTACTCTGGTTGAATTCCAATAAAGTCTTAAACGCTCAGGACTTAGAGAATTTAATCATAAAAATTGCAGAGAATTGGTCAAAGTGGCATCGTAAAGATCAAGAGTATATACCTTTAGGAGATACACAAGCCTTAACTCGCGATCCTCAAAACTTGGTTTTTATGTTAATTAAAATAATGACAGAAAGACCGCACATTGAGCAGATTGCTTGGAAACATACCCTTGATTGGATCTGTGAGATAGTGAATCTACCAATAGGATTCCGAGCAACAAATGGGGTCATTCTTACTCCTGATGCTCTGTATGGTAGTCATATAGAAAAGTGGGAACACAGGATTAAGATTCAGCTAATCGATCTACTTTTAGAATCAAATAGTGGAAGTATTGAAGGCTGGTTACAATGTAGCGTAGATCGTCTTTATCAAGCTTTAGAGAGTTTCAAACCTGACTATGAAACAACACTTAACTCGGACATTCTCAAACACTTAGATGCTATGCACAATGCACTAAGTATTGCTCAAAAAGTAGAAGATGGTAAAATCCGCTAGGAAGCGTTGCTAAAACGCAATCAGTTAGGGTATGATGTGGTGATCTACCCTAGCAATTCTACTAAAAATATTCAACCTTTGACTTAAGTCAATAAAAAGAATGAAATTTAGTAGATGTAAACAAATAAAACAGGTATATACCCTACTAGATAGCCAAGCAGCTCTAAATCCCTATCTAGCTTAGCTTTACTTCGCACTTTTTATACACTACTAAGATAGGAAATTATATCAGAAAGCCGAGCTTTAAGAGCTTAGTTGGGTATGAAACGGGTATGGGGTTCTAGACCCACTTCATACCTAAAAATAAGACCAAGGCTCGAAGTTTCATCAAGCCTTGGTCTTATAAGTAAAGCTGGTGACAGGATTTGAACCTGCGACAGGCTGATTACAAATCAGCTACTCTACCAACTGAGTTACACCAGCAGTGAAACTTAATATAGCAAACTTATAGTCATTAGCGCAACCCCCCCAGCCAAATTTTTTTTCAAATTCGCTCAAAACCCCTCCCCGTAAGGGCAAAACCGGAATTGTCTGCCCGGTGTCCACAGCCCACTGCCAATAAACTAATCGCAGCGCCAAATCTTAATCGTCTGATCCGCACTGCCGCTGGCGAGCAAATTGCCCGAAGGTGCGATCGCCACCGAGTACACAGTACCCGAATGTCCCTTAAGAGCGCTCAACAACTCCCCCGTCTGCAAATTCCAAATATTAATCGTATTCTCATCGCACCCACTCACCAAAGTCAAACCGTCCCGACTGATAGCAACCGACTCGCCTCGACTCACATAATTCTGCAAAATATGCACCGCCTCAGTCGTTCCTAAATTCGTTACACCCTTTCCCCTTCCAGAATTAGTATTTAAAATCCGCAACAAACTCCCCGTGTGCAAATTCCGCAGCTTAATCGTATAATCATTGCTGACGCTAGCAAGAATCTGACCGTCCGGCGCGATCGCCACCGAATTCACCCCAACATTCAACCCCGAAAGAGTCCGCAGCAACTTGCCGCTTTCCACATCCCAAACCTTGCTCGTCGCATCCGAACTGCCACTCGCCAATATTTTACCGTCTGGGCTAAAAACCACCGCATTCACATTGTCAGAATGACCCCTCAAAGTCCGCAGCAACTCACCACTCCGCAAATTCCACAGCTTAATCGTATTATCAGCCCCGCCGCAGCTAGCAATTACCTGGCGCTTCGGGTTAATCGCCACCGAATTCACCTCCATAGAATGTCCCGGAAAAGTACACAGCAAATCGCCGCTGTGCAAATTCCAAAACTTAATTGTTTCGTCCGAACTGCCGCTGACCAACATTTTTCCGTCATAGCTAATCGCAACCGAATTTACGCGATCGGAATGTCCCGTCAGAGTGCCAATTAATTCCGCTGTTTCTAAATTCCAAATCTTAATAGTTTTATCCCAACTACCGCTAGCCAGAATTTTACCGTCAGGGCTAATCGCCAGAGAATTCACAAACGATAAATGTCCCGGCAGCGTATATACACACCGCCATTTCTGATGTTTTAATTTGTGAGCTAATTCCTTCACCCGCTTAGATGCCGCCTCAGATTCCTCTCTGCGTTTGAGTTCAGCTTCCTCCAAACGCTGGCGTTCCGCCTTAGCTTTCGCCTCTCGAAGCGCCAGCCGCCGCATCTCTCCCTTATAGACTATTCGCTGCTGCTCCTGAATTTCTTTAAGAGTTTCAATATACGGTTGAGCCCAATCTTTAGAAAACCATTCCTGAGCAAATTCCGCCTCTAATTTAAATAACTGAGGTTCGTGAGTAAAATCGATATTTAAATAATACAAATCAGCTAAAAAAGCCGCCAATAACTTGTGAATAGTCACAATTATTTGCCGAATAATCCGCAGGCTCAGTTTTTCATCTTTCCCCTGCGCTTCCAACTGGTGATAAACCTCTTCCCAATTCCAAGGCTGCATCGCCACTAGAGAAACGCTCTGATTTATGATTCCCCAAAAACCGACATGAAAATTAACTTCATAATCGCTGATATCGCTGTACAGTATAGCTGTAGGTACGGGAGACAAAACACTCTGCAACCGCTCCACATCAATATCAGAAATGGCTTTTTTGAAATAGTCTCCGTAAAACTGAACCGGACACACATCTCCGTGCTGGGGGTAGTGCTGGTTCAAAAAAGCTCTTAACTTAGCCGGCAGCTCGATATTGAGATTGTGGCGAAACGAATCCGGGCAATCTTCGCTAATTTTTGCGGGAGCAACTAACAGCAGCAATCGGTGCTGCTGCTGCTGCAAAATCTGTTCAGTTTCCTGCCTGCTCAAATTAGAAAACCAGTTGTCCCTGTCCCAAATCGTTTGAATTTCGCTCAGCTTAACTCGAATTGCTTCTGATTGAAACTCTCGCATTAAGTCGCGGCAAAGCCGGCTAATTGCCCGCTTATCTCTCAATTCTTGTGCCTTAATTCGATTAACACGTTCTTCCTTTGCCCATTCTTCTGCGCCGGCGAGGGCGATTAATTGTTGTTCTCTGGCCTGCTGCCGCTGCAAATATCTCATTTGTGCTTTAATCCAGCGGGGGTCTTTTTTGATTTGCTGGTTCAAAGCTGAAGAACCAGAGGGCTCAATTTCTGCATAGCGTTCGTTGACAGCGCTTGCTCCCAATCTTTCTCCCAATTCAGAGGCTACAGGCTTCAACAGTTCAATTAGGGTGTCTGAGACAGGGCGGGGTAAGGACATACCAGTTAAAACTTTTTCTTACTTAAGGGCGATCGCGCGAGTCAGACATATCCCCCTGGGGCGGGGACTCTTGGCAGGGCTATTACATTTGAGCGATCGGCCGATGGTAATCGTAGGGCGTATCGTGCAGCCGCGCAAGTTGAGCACCTTAACTCAATAATAGTATTTATACGCTTTACATTTTACCCCAAATCTGGATCGAAAGCACCGAGGGAAAAGACATCAGAATATGCGATCGACCCTGAGTTCCCCCAATTCATTTTTTTTGTTGCCTTTTGACTCGCTCTTGTCTATAATCGTACTTCACAACCATAATCACGGTATTCCGACCTAATAACCGTACTTTCTCGCTTAGGAACAAATATAATGAGTCCGTGGCAACGCCTAAATCAACACCTTCACTGGCCACAACAGCCATCAGCCAGCACAAATCAATCATTTACTGCCCTGAAAAGATTTGTGTCGCTATTTTTAGTCGGAATAACTTTAAGTCTGGCCGTTGCATCCTGTGGCCAGGGAACCACCAACAATACCGCAGCCACTCCAGGCGGTGCTAGCCCAGCAGCCAACAAAGGCAACGTAGAATTAACCCTAGTATCCTTCGCCGTCACCAAAGCCGCCCACGAAGCGATAATTCCCAAATTCGTAGAACAGTGGCAAAAAGAAAAGGGTCAAACCGTCACTTTTAACCAAAGCTACGGCGGTTCCGGTTCCCAAACTCGGGCTGTAATTGACGGTTTAGAAGCCGACATCGTACACCTAGCCCTCGCCCTCGACACTGCAAAAATCGAAAAAGCCGGACTAATTCAACCTGGGTGGGAAAAAGAAGTTCCCAACGAAGGCATAGTCAGCAAATCCGTAGGAGCAATAGTTACCCGCGAAGGCAATCCCAAAGGCATCACAAGCTGGGAAGATTTAAGCAAAGACGGAGTAAAAGTGATTACTGCCGATCCCAAAACATCAGGCGTTGCCCGTTGGAATTTCCTCGCACTTTGGGGCTCGGTTGTTAAAACCGGAGGAGACGAAACCAAAGCATTAGACTTTACTAGCAAAGTCTACAAAAACGTCCCGATTCTGACTAAAGATGCCCGCGAAGCCACTGATGTATTTTTCAAACAAGGGCAAGGCGACGCCTTAATTAACTACGAAAACGAGATTCTTCTGGCAGGTGAGAAAGGCGAAAAACCGACTTATACTATTCCCGAAGTCAATGTTTCGATCGACAATCCGATTGCCATCGTCGATAAAAACGTTGATAAACACGGTACTCGCGAAGTCGCCGAAGCATTTGTCAAGTTTCTCTACACCCCAGAAGCTCAGCGAGAATTTGCCAAAGTAGGCTTCCGCCCAGTAGATGCGACAGTAGCCGCGGAACCAGAATTTGTCCAAAAATATGCCCCCATCAAAACCCTATTTACAGCTCAAGACTTAGGAGGTTGGGGAGATATTCAGCAGAAATTCTTCGATGACGGAGCTGTTTTTGACAAAATCCAAGGTTCAATTAAACAGTAAAAAAACAGAAGGCTCAGATCCCCGACTTCCTCGAAGTTGTCGGGTATCTAAAAGATTCACTATTCTTGGCAACTCAAAACTATTCACTTATGGCTGTATCATCTCCAACCAGCAACCCTGAATCTCCCATCGAAAATATCAAAAGGGCGATCGGCAAAATAACATTACCTTGGGGAATCACCCTAGGCTACCTCAGCTTAATGCTATTGCTCCCAGTTGCAGCAATGCTGCTGAAAGCCAGCACAGCAAACCCCGGCGAATTTTGGGCAATTGCCACCAGTCCGATCGCCCTTTCCGCCTACGATGTCACCTTCTTTACGGCATTAATTGCGGCATTAATTAACGGAGTATTCGGCACATTAATTGCCTGGGTATTAGTCCGCTACGACTTTCCCTTAAAACGGGTTGTCGATGCAGCAGTCGATTTACCTTTTGCACTGCCCACCTCCGTCGCCGGTTTAACTCTCGCCACAGTTTACAGCGATAACGGCTGGATCGGCGGGCTGTTTGCACCCTTGGGTATCAAGATATCATTTACTCGCTTGGGCGTAGGAATAGCCATGATCTTTATTTCCTTGCCCTTTATCGTGCGGACTGTACAGCCAGTTTTAAACGAGATGGAAAAAGACATCGAAGAAGCAGCTTGGTGCTTGGGTGCTTCTCAATTTCAAACTTTCTGGCGAGTAGTTTTGCCACCGCTATTTCCGTCTATTTTAACCGGAGTTGCCCTCGGGTTTTCGCGAGCGGTTGGCGAGTACGGATCTACTGTAATTGTAGCCTCTAACATACCCTTCAAAGATTTAATCGCGCCAGTATTAATTTTTCAAAGATTGGAACAGTACGACTATGCAGGAGCAACAGTGATCGGCACTATCCTGTTAGGTATTTCCCTGGCAATGCTGTTCGCAATTAATCTATTACAAGCATGGAGAAGACGCTATGACGGCTAATATGAATTCACCCGCTGATTACAAATTTCCTCCTGCGGGTTCTAGTCGGAGTCAGGAGAAAGCCTGGGTAAAACCCACTTTAATCGGAATTGCGAGCGGCTATCTTGCTCTCGTCTTATTTATTCCCATGCTCAACGTTTTTTACCAAGCTTTCCGAAAAGGATTTGAGCCATTTCTTTCTAACTTAACCTCGCCCGATTTTCTGCATGCAGCCCAACTTACCCTGATAATTTCTCTGATAGTTGTGCCTGTAAATACAGTCTTCGGTTTGTGTGCAGCCTGGGTAATTGGTCGCAATAAATTTCCCGGGCGCACGCTATTAATCAGCATTTTAGACGTGCCGTTTGCCATATCACCCGTAGTTGCAGGTTTAATGATTGTACTGCTTTACGGTCGGGTGGGATGGTTCGGGCCGTGGCTGGAGGGGGCCAATATCAAGGTTATTTTTGCCTTCCCTGGAATGGTGCTGGCTACTGCTTTTGTTACCTTGCCTTTTGTGGCCCGCGAAGTAATTCCTGTTTTGGAAGAAGTGGGTACAGATCAAGAAGAGGCGGCGAAAACTTTGGGAGCAAATGACTGGCAAATTTTCTGGAATGTCACGCTTCCCAGTATTCGCTGGGGATTGCTTTACGGAGTAATTTTGACCAATGCTAGAGCAATGGGAGAATTTGGAGCCGTCTCTGTGGTATCGGGAAATATTGCTAAAAAAACGCAAACTTTGCCTTTGTTTGTAGAGGATGCTTACAAGCAGTACGCGACGCAAGCCGCATTTTCAGCGGCGGTAATTCTAGGTTT
Organism: Microcoleus sp. FACHB-DQ6; assembly: GCA_014695175.1. Classification (GTDB taxonomy): domain Bacteria; phylum Cyanobacteriota; class Cyanobacteriia; order Cyanobacteriales; family Microcoleaceae; genus Microcoleus. The sequence goes on from JACJNV010000258.1 coordinate 11,845, forward strand.
TTTAGGAGTTGTTACCCTCGTGCTTAAGGAGATTTTAGAACGAAAAACTAGCATTAAGGAGGTTGAAGAATAATCATCAGTCATTAGGCTGTAGGGTACGAAGTTGTTAGTCATTAGTAGGGTGCGGATCTATCGACAATCTGCTTGGAAGCTGGAAAATATCGCAGCTTTGCACCCTACAAGATATTGGTGCAAAATGTAAACTGAAACAAACATTAGGAGACCCAAATGTTAGCTCACAACACTAGCGAATCTGAATTTGAGGCGATCGACAATTTTCACAAAACCCAAGAATCAGATATTCCCAAATCTGAAAGTGGCGACAGCAGACCAACTCAAACCCGCATTCGCATTCGTGTTCCTAAAGAGTACCATCAGGAACCTGTGATATCTAACCTGATTTCTGAATACGGTTTGACGGTGAATTTTAATGCTGCTTTGTTGGGTGTCAAAACTTTAGATGACGGTTGGTTTGACTTGGAACTTAACGGTACAAGTAAACAGATTGAAACGGCTTTGATTTATCTCAATGATTTAGATGTGGAAATCTGGAGCAATTCAAATAATCCCGATGAAGAAACTTGGTAATTAGTGAGTCTTGGACGCACCAACCTGGAAGAGAAGTTAAAATTCTGCACTGACAGGCAGAATTTTATTTATTCTAGCCGGTTTATTGAGTCTAATAGCCTCCAGGAATGTTAGTCATGAGTCAGCATATCTATTCCTGTAAAATTACCGTTATCACGCTTCTAGTGAGGAATGCAAGTCCTCATAAAACTCAGAGGACTTGTATTCCTTACTACCAAGCAATTTGATTGCGGTTGTTAGATCGCACATACATATCATTCAGCAGCCAACCACTACCAAATAATATCAGCTTACAGCTAATAACCGTGATTGATAACTCTTGACTCACAAATATCGATCGCCATCGGTTAATTATTTGATTGACAATTTTTATAAAATCTGGTACTTTATCCATTTCGGGTAGAGCATAAAACAGCGCGCAAGTTTCGTCCAACTTTTTGGGAAACAGCCGGAACAATATTCCCATTTAAAACTTCTCAACCATCAAACTAACTCTGTTAGGGCAGGGGAGCATAAAAGAACGTTTTTGTCAATATTCAATTTAGCTGAAAGTTAGGGGCGATCGTCTTCGAGGGCTTCGCCAACGACTCTCATCCGCATTCACCGGAAAAAGCTCGATCGCTGCTGCGGTTGGTTTGTGATATGAATTTGATGTGTGCGTGTACCAGGAGGATTTGAACGTGGAACTCTATAAAGAACCGAAACACCAGATAGTTTTTGCAGATTCACAAGTTAAAGATTGCAAAAGTTTAACAGGAACGGTCAATCCCGATACAGAAATTGTTATTCTGAAAGCCGATCGCGACGGCATCGAGCAAATCGCCGAAACACTTAAACAGCGGCAAAACATTGCAGCCGTCCACATTTTGTCTCACGGCGCAGCAGCCAGTTTGCAACTAGGAGCAACAGAACTAAATCTGTGCAACATTGAAAGCTACCGCAATTATTTAGAAACATGGTTTGCTTTGCCAACAACTGAGGCAAACTCTAACTCTCCAATTACAGCTAAACCCGAAATTCTGCTTTACGGTTGCAACGTCGCCGCCACAGAAGCAGGTGTGGCTTTCGTGGAAAGGCTGAGCCAGCTCACGGGAGCAAATATTGCCGCTTCCGATAACTTGACTGGGAATGCTGCGTTGGGTGGAGACTGGGAACTCGAAGTAACTACGGGAAACATTGAAACACCTTTGGCATTTTCTGCGGAGGCGAGAGAAGCTTACAGTGCAGTTTTAGTCGCCACATTTGGAGAACTGCGGGATGCGATAACTCTGGCTAACGCTTTGCCCAATGCAGACACGATTGCCATCACAGGCAACATCACCTTTGCGCCCGGACAGGTTCTGCCCAGGATTTCTACCCCTATCACCTTTACCGGCGGCGGTTTCACCCTAGATCTCGGCAATAACCGGGGCTTCTTCATCGACAGCGCCACTACCCCAGTCATATTTTCCAACCTGACAATTACCCGTGGCATCTCTACAGGCGCTGCCGGCACAGGTGGCGGCGGCGGTGCAGCCGGCATGGGCGGCGCACTATTTATCAACAGTGGCGCTGTCACAGTTAACAGCGTGACCTTTACTGGCAACAGCGCGACGGGCGGCGCGGGCAGCGCGCCCCCCGTCGCTCCCGCAGTCGCAGGCCCGGGTGGCAACACCGATTTTGCAGGCCTGTTTCCCTTCGTTTCCGCAGGTGGCCCCGGTCAAACTGGCCTCACCGGGTTGCAAAGCATCGGCGCTGAGGGCGGCCCCGGCGGTACGGGCGGCAACGGCGGCGCGGGCAGTGGCGGATTGCCAGGTACCGGTCTTAACGGCGGCCCCGGCGGCGCTGGCGGTACGGGCGGCGCTGGTACCGGCGGGACTAACGGCGGTACGGGCGGCGCTGGCGGCGCTGGCGGTACGGGCGGCTTCGGAGGAGGAGGAGGCGGTGGCGGCGCTGGCGGCGCTGGTGGCGTCGCCGGCAGTGGCACAGTAGGTGCAGCCGGCCCTGGGGGCATTGGCGGCGCTGGCGGCTTCGGAGGAGGAGGCGGCGGCGGCGGTGGCGGTGTTGGCGGCAACGGCGGTGTCGGGGGCTTCGGAGGCGGCGGCGGCTTCGGTACCGCAGGCGGAGCCAGCACGACTGTCGGAGCTTTTACCCCGGGCGGCGCGGGCAGCCCAACCGGTGGCGGCGGCGGTGCTGGTTTGGGAGGCGCAATTTTTGTTAATAGTGGTAGTTTGACCCTGAACAACAGCACTTTGTTCAACAACACAGCAACCGGAGGCGCGGCTGGCGGTGCGGGGGCGAGACCGGGCCAGGGCGCGGGGGCCGCGATTTTTGTCAACAGCGGCGCTACAGCAACTCTGACTAACAACACCATCACTGCTAACACTGCGACTGCAACTGCCCCTGCTCTTGCTGTGGGCGGGGGTATTGCTACTAACGGCGGTACTGTGAATGTCATAAATTCGATCGTGGCCGGGAATTTGGGCGGCGCGAATCCTGACGTGTTTGGAACATTCACCGCCACCAGTATCAACAATTTGATCGGGAATGTTGCTGGCAGCAATTTACCTGTCGCCCAGCAACTGACCGTTCCTCTAGCAAATGTCATCGCCCCTACCCCAGGATTGAACCAGGCTACAGGCGTTCCCGTGACTTATGCTTTGGCTGACAGCACTGCGACTCCTAATCCGGCGATCGATGCTGGGGATGCCGCGGCTGCGGGTGCTGCGGGCGCGACTGACCAGCGGGGTGCTGGCTTTCCTCGGACGATCGGCACTGCTGTTGATATCGGTGCTTATGAATACGGCCCGATCGTCACAGGGGTTAAATTCAACGACCTTAACGGCGATAGCCTCCAAGGTGCTGCGGCGACTGA
>JACJNV010000259.1 GCA_014695175.1 Microcoleus sp. FACHB-DQ6
GGAATCGACCGGATTTACTACCAGTCGGATTTTGAATAAATTGATCCGAAGCGGTTTTCCCCAGAAACACAGCGCCTTTAAAATTCGCTCCAGCTAAATTCGCGCCCCTAAAATCAACCGAACTCACCTCCGCATTCCGAAAATTCGCATCTTGCAACCGAGCATCTTTTAAATTCACGTTGGCGAGTTTAGTCGAAGTCAAATCTGCCTTTTGTAAGTTTGCGCCGCCCAAATCAGCACCGGACAAATCAGCACCTTGCCATTCCGATTTAGACAAATTTGTCAAGGACAACTGAGCGCCTTGAGCCTTCACTTTGGCTAAACGCGCGCCTGACAAATCTGCTCCCGACAAATTCGCGCTTCCTATATCTGCTCCGGTAAAACTTGCATTTTTTAACAGTGCTTCCTGTAAATTTGCTCCAATTAAAATAGCACTGCTGAAATTAGCTGCATTCAAATTGCCGTTTGACAAATTAGCTTTGTTCATGACAGCGCGCACAAAAGTAGTGCGGTTCATTACAGCACTGTTCAAAGACGCCCCGGTCAAATTTACTCCTTCCAAATTAGCGCCGCTCAAGTCAGAAACCCAATCGTCAAATGTAGCCGGACGCCTGTCTTCGCCGGTGCCGTAAAAGCGAGCTCCCTGCAAGCTGGCATTGGTTAAATTGGCATTTTTCAGCTTAATTCCCGACAAGTCTACTTTGTTTAAAACTAAAGTAAACTGAGATGGGCCGGCAGGACTTTGAGCTAAATCCGTGCGGCTCAGATCCGCGCCGTTGAGTTGGCTGCTATACACTGTGAGAATTTTGCCGATCGCCCTTTGTACTGTTCGCTGGCGGGCGGCCGCTAACTCGCGTTCCGGGGCCTTGCCGCCAAAGCGCAGGGAATCGAGGTCGTTGCTGAGAGCTTGGTTCAACCGCTGCAACTCAGGCAAAGCTTTCGGCCCGCTACTGACTAAAGCTTGCTGGATCGCGTCCAGCATGGCGCGGTTGTCTTCTTGAGCTAGCAAATCCGCTAGCAGAGGTACGGCGCGGGAGTCTTCCACCGCCCCCAAAGCCAAAATAGCCGATCGCCTGCCCGATGCCCCGCTAGCCGATGTGGGAGACAATTTGCTAACTAAAGCTACAAATAATTCGTCGTTCCGCTGCCGGGAATCCCGCATATTTGCTTGACTTTGAGTGTAGATGAGAGTGCCGACAAACAAAGTTAAAATCAATCCCGCGCTGCCGACGGTAGCTATCACCAAAGTTGTGCCTGGGTGTTGGCGCATCCAATTCCACAAACTGGCATTTGCTTTCAGGCCGCTTTGTGGAGTCACAACCAAAGCCGCAATCTGCGCGTCTTCCTCAGTCCAATCTTGAGTCTTGACAGGATCGGCAGACAGTTGATTCGATCGAGCGTTGACGACCAAAGTATTCGCGAGGCGATCGTGTCCCGTTTGCCGTTTGTAGCGCCATGCAAAAGCGCCGTCTGCGAGCACTGCCAAGCCGCTCAGCCCCCCTAAAATCAGCAAATCTGGAAACGCACCGCTCAAGCGCCAAATGCCGTAAGCGACGCCCAGAGGCACTCCCCAGCGCCCCAAACTTTCGCGAATTAGCACTGGCCCAAAACCCGGAGGAGTACCCGACGCTGTGACAACTTTGACCCCGAACCAGCGTTTGGGGATAGTTTGACCGGTTCTGGCGAGCAAAAACAGTTGCCACCCCGCTAAAACTGCCGGTGCCAGCAGCGCCCCTGACCAGAATAGATTAGTTAGGGGTGCGACTCTGGGGCTGCGATCGCGCACGGGTATGCCCAAGGTACGGGCGACGGTTTCGGATGCTGCTGCTACTGAGGAATTGAGCGGCACGGTTTGAGATTCCCTGTTGACCAATGCCCCGATACTGAAGGGAACGAGGGCGCTGGCCGCAATTAACGAAATTTCCACTGCCCAAGCGCCGCACCTGCGAACCAGCAGTGGCATTTGCTTGGATTGTGTTTGCCAAGACGGATCGGGTTGATTGATGCCGGTGGGCGCGGTGGGGTTAGCCATATTTAGAAATTCCTATTATTTGTCGTTAGTATTTGAGGACTGGGGGGAAATTGCCAATTTATACGCTATGTAGATTAGCACTCCCAGAACGGCAAGAGTCATCAGCGATGAAATTAGCTGTACGACGCTATTGAAGACTGTCAGGACAATTATCGCTCCGACGGCAAAGGCTGCCACCTGCCCGGGTTTGGGGAGTCTTTGAAACTTGTCCAATAATTGATTGTAGAAGGTTCCGAGGGCTTGATAGCTGTCGGAATTTTGTGTGATGAGCGGCGATCGTTCTACTTTAGCTTTTAGTTCTCCGAACGCTTGCTGCCAATTGAAATTATTTTGAGGATTCATAAAAAAATTCGGAAGTTATTTTAGATTAATGTGTTTGGAACCGCCATTATCCCCTACCGTCAAAGAACTAGAACCAAATGTCATTGTGTGAGGAAACATGAAGATCAATTATCCGGGCGATCGCGGCAAACTGTCGTTTAGGCCGATCGTGACCGTAGCCTTGGCAATGATTTTAGCGGATGCCGGCGCTATTCGGAGCCAACCGCTACAAATTGCTCCGGGATTTCCCGAACCGCTGGGAGTTTCTGGGGTTTCCGGCGGCCCGAACAATAGCGGCGACTGCGGTTTTGTATCCCAAGGACCGAACCACGTCATCGAAGTAACGCAGGATTTGCCTTACTGGCGGATTGCAGTACAAACCGCTGGAGCTCCGAGTTTGATGATTCAGGGGCCGAGGGGGCGTTTCTGCGTGCTGCCGGCGAATGCTGCTGCGGGGAATGTAGAATTTTCCGGTTATGGGGACAAGGGAACTTATGTTATTTTTGTGGGCGATCGATCTCAAGGTCAACACCCTTACTCTCTCTCTATTTCCCAAAAGCGAAATTAAAAATACAACGGAATTAGACGGAATTAGGAGGCGTGCTGTCATAAACTGGGCTTTTTGGCGATCGTAAATAAGCCGGAGTTCTGACAGCAAGTGCGGGGAAGCGGCCTATTTCTACGTTGATTTTGCGGAGAATAAAAACCGTAACTTCCTCATAAGCACCATTTTGGTTCCTCTCAACTATTACTCCATTGCGTAGCTCGGCAGGTCTTTTTTCATTTTCGGGATACCCTTCTACAAACTCTTCAAATGTTATCAAGTTGATGATGGTTTGAGTTATGAAAAATTCTCCTTTCATATAGCCATTAATAGTTCTTTGTGAGGACTTTCGTCCTCGAATAGAGTCAATAAAAACTCAATTACTTACTACAAACAAATTTTTTAAGAGTAATTAACATAACCTGATATGACCTATTAATTAGGTAGGTGTAATAATGTCAGCTATAACCCCGAGTTCTTAAACAAGGGGGGGTTCTGAGTCTGATGTTTTAATTTTTTGCTGCGTGTAAAGTTCCCTAAATTTGCGCTGCTGCTCGTTGTGATCTACGATCGGAGAGGGATAATGAAGAAGTCGGCGTTCTAAAGACGAAATATTTCCTGTTAGCAAAACTTTAGTATCAACGCGGCGCAATTCTGGAACCCAGTGCCGAATATATTCCCCTTCCGGGTCGAATTTTTGAGCTTGAGTCGCCGGATTGAATATTCGCAAAGGTTTCGGGTCCATACCGCTCGATGCGCTCCACTGCCAGCCGCCGTTATTAGCACAAAGATCGCCGTCTATCAATTTTTGCATGAAGTATTTTTCACCCCACTGCCAGTTAATAATTAAATCTTTGGTGAGGAAGCTGGCGACTATCATGCGGCAGCGATTGTGCATCCAACCTGTCTGATTTAACTGCCGCATTGCCGCATCAATAATAGGGTAGCCAGTTTTGCCTCGACACCAAGCTTGAAAAAGCTTTTCATCGTTCTCCCAAGGAAAGTCTTTGAAGGCTGGACGGTAGGGGCCGTCTGCTAATTCTGGGAAGTTATACATGGCGTGTTGGTAAAATTCCCGCCACGCTATTTCCTGTTGCCAAGTGCGGATGCTTGTGTACGCTTCTTCGCTGTGGCAAGTGTCCATTACTATCTGGGTAGCTTGCCAAACCGTGCGGATGCCAATTGCACCAAATTTGAGGGCTGCGCTGAGTTGGGATGTACCGTTAATTGCGGGGGAATTGCGCTGTTCTTGATATTGGTAAATTGCCCGATCGCAAAATTCTTCTAATTTTTGTTGCGCTGCATCTTCTCCGGGTTCTATTACTAATGGATTTTCCCAAATAAACCCCAAACTAGAAGCAGTTGGCACTGTTTCCATTGCACCTGCTTCGTTTGCGAGTTCTTGTTCTTCTGCCGTTAATCCGGTCATTAATTCCAGATAAGTTATCGGCAGTGTCTCTACTGGTTGGGCTTTGGGTTTACTGTTCCATTTTTTCCAAAATGGTGTATAAATTGTGTAGGGAGTCTTTGTACCGCTGCGAATTTCATCTGGGGCGTGCAGGACTTGATCCCAAAAATTTTGAACTTTAATTCCTGCTTGTTGGAGGGCGTTTGATACAGACCGATCGCGCTGTTTCGCGTAGGGTTCTACATCCCAGTTCCAAAATACTGCTTTGGCATTTATCGCTATTGCTAGTTTCGGTATTCCTAGACTCGGGTCATCTTGAATTATCAGCAATTGGCTGCCTAGTTCCCTGTAACGCGAGGAGAGTTTTTGCAAGCAGCCGATCATGTATGTGACTCTTGCTGGGGCTACGTCATCCCGATTTAGGATATTGCGATCGAGACAAAAAATCCCGACTACTTTCGGGCTTTGCTGGCGCGCTGCTGCCAGTCCGATATTGTCAGAAATACGCAAGTCGCGGCGGTGCCAAAATAAAATTAGATCGGACATTCGATTTTAGATTTTAGATTTTAGATTTTCCAGTCCTGGACACACGCGGGGTCAAAAACCCGGTTTCTAAGTTAAGATTTATCGCTTTGATGTACGATTTTTATAAGAAACCGGGTTTTTTTCGTCAGTCCTATTTAAGTCAAAAATGGACGTGCCAAGAAAAAGCTAGAAATTGATTTCGCGTCAATTGGTTCCCCAGCTAAAATAGCCTTTTCTAATTCTTCAGGGGTGAATAAAACTGTTTCAAGGTCTTCATCATCGTCTTGTGCGGGGGGCTTTTCCAGTTTTTCCAAATCTTGGGCTAAAAAAGCATAAATGATTTCGTCGGAATAACCGGGGGCGAGAAAAAATTGCCCTAATTTCTGCCATTTTCCGGCCCGATATCCGGTTTCTTCTTCAATTTCGCGTTTGATAGTTTCGGCGGGGCTTTCATTGATTTCGACTGTACCTGCGGGAAATTCTAAAATTCGCCCTTTGGTGGCAAAGCGGTATTGGCGTACCAAGACGAGTTTACCTTCGGGTGTGACGGGAACTGCAAGTGCTCCGCCCGGGTGGCGAATACATTCCCACTCGCCTTCGGAACCGTTGGGAAGACGGAGGGTGGCTACGTCAAAGTTAAATTTGCGCCCTTGGTAAAATAGGCGTTGTTTGAGCAGTTGGGGTAGTTCTTGACCGATCGACATAAGGGAGAAGCGAATAATGTTTGAGTGCACCGATTTAAGACATCATAGGCGATCTCATACGATTTTAGATTTTAGATTTGAGATTTTAGGTTGGGAATGACTGATAACTATCACAGTTTGGGCTTACCTACGGTTGCATTTTTTTTTACTGGTACGATGCGTGAATTTTGCTCCATTTTTACAAGGGCAATTTTTGCACTCCGGAACATTCTGCGGTTTGCAGGAGTTGGACGATCGCACTTTTCGTCACCGGATGCACCCAATCCGGGGCAATTTCGGCTAAAGGTACTAATACAAAAGCTCTTTCGGTCATCCGGGGATGAGGTAGAGTCAGTGTCGGAGTTTCTAAGATTAAATCGTCATACAGCAGCAAATCTAGGTCGAGGGTTCTTGGTCCCCATTTTTCTCGGCGAATTCGATTAAATTTTATCTCAATTTCTAATAATTTTGCTAGCAATTGTTCTGGTTCTAATGCAACTTCTAGGATGGCGCAGGCGTTGATGTAATGGGGTTGCGGCGGCCCTACGGGGGCGGTTTGATACCAGCTTGAATGAGATTTTACGGCTATTCCTGGGGTGTTGTTGAGGGTTACGAGCGCGCTTTTGAGTGTGGCGAGGGAGTCGCCTAAGTTGCTACCAAGGGCGATCGCACATTTTGTTGATTTCATAAATAAGAAGAAGGAAGAGGGAAGAGGGAAGAAGGAAGAGGGAAGAGGGAATAGAGAAGAAGGAAGAGGCAAAAGGGAAGAGTAAGGCGGGGCGCGTTTATCGATATCCTTGGATAGCTAAAAAGATTTCGGGTTAAGCCCGCCCATACAAGTTGTATTTTTGCAAAAATTCCCCCCTAAAGCCTGCATTTTTGGCGCATTCTAATAACACAAAATATTATTTTAATTTAAGCTTAATGTTCTGTTAATTTTTATTAATTATTATTGACAAGTGTTAGTATTGAGTTTCAAACCTAATGAATTTGTACCTACGCTTATTGTCGGCCGTCATTCTAGCAATTATCAGTTTAACAGCAAGTATATCGATAGCTTTGGCTGAAACCAAAGAGCGCTACCTTACCTTAGATTCGGACGGCAGTCAATCTTTTGCGAGTTTAGTGCAGCAGGCGGAAGATTTAGCGAAAGAGTCGATAGCCCGCGAGTTTCAAGAAAATCCGGCATTAACAGAAGTTACAATCATCATTACAGCCGATCGCAGCCGACAAAGGGTTCCTGTTTTGCGATCGAGAGTATCGCGCCCCGACTGGCAGAAAGATGCGAGAATCGAACAGTGGACTAGATATTTTGCGGATGCTAAATTGCTCTTGGGATTCAGAGATGGCAATATCTCGCCCGCAAATTCTGGGTTTTCGCAAGTGATTAATGTACCTGCGCCCAGTCGATCGACATCCCGAGAAAATGATCCGGGTTTTCGAGATGATTAAAATATTGGTAATGGGGAACTTTTGCTGAGCCTACTTGTACGCTGGCCAAGCCGAAGTAGCCAAAGCATTGGGCATTGGGAATTAGTAACAAACAACCAATAACCAACCGCACGACACGGAAATCACGGATACACGGATGGCTATTTTTTCCTAAATATCTCTCTCATACTATAGCAATTTTTGTAGGAGTCGTAAAATTTTTACCCCACCCCAACCCTCCCCTTATCAAGGGGAGGGAGTAAGAAATTCACAAAGGATTTAGGATTACTATAAGTAGCAAGTTTTAACTTTTTGTTAACCTAAATATCTGGCAATTTTAATTAACCTTCAGGTTAACTTTCCTTAATTTAAAAGTGATAAACTTTCATACGGAATCATCAGATTAGGGATGTTGGTTGGAAAAGGAATTTATGTCTAAAATAACTCGCCGACAACTGCTAATTTTCTTCGGTAGCAGTGCAGCTACCACTGTGCTTGCGCCTCAATTAACTCAAACACTGTTCCGCAGCAATTCCAGCGCTGCTGAAGCTGTAGTTCCGACATCTTTCACTCCTGTAAGACTTCCCCACCCGCTGCCGATTTATCGAGAACTGCCCAGCTTCATGGCGATGGCGCCGGGGGGACAGGGAACGGTTATGGCTGCCTCGCAGGATACTAGATTAACCAGCTACAGCGTTGTTGACGATGTGGTTGTGCCGCCGGAATACGAACGTTACGTGATTCTCCGCTGGGGCGATCGAGTTTTCCCCAATCCTGCCGACTATTTCGGCTACAACAACGACTACACAGGCTTTGTAGGCCTTCGGGGCAGCAATGACGACGGTTATCTCTGGGTTAACCACGAGTACGTATCCTTCCCGATGTCGAAACAGGCACCCGATACCCCGTCAGATTTGGCATCATTCCCAGCAACGGATCGCGCCGTCCTCGGTCTAGACTTATCTGTAAAAAATCGCGCGACCCTCGGCGAATTTTTGTACAATATGGGTGGTTCCATCGTCCGCATCACCAAACAAGCCAACGGCAGATTTCAGGCGATCGCCGGCGACTCCCTCAACCGCCGTATCCACGGACTGTCCGGCCTCGGAATCAACAGCCAGCGTTCCGACACATACAAAGATGTCACCTCCTGGGGAAGCAGACAAGGCGACGACAACTACCTCATCGGCACGGGTCCTGCAGCTACCCAAGTCTTCGCGCAAGTCAACACCGACGGACTCGGCAACCGGATAATCGGTACAGCCTACAACTGTTCCGGTGGCACAAGCCCTTGGGGCACAATCCTCTCAGCCGAAGAAAATTTCCAAGGTAGCGAAGAATTTTTCGTGGGAGTTCAGGAAAACATCAAACCCAACGGCGGCCAAACGGGCTACCCCAAGGGTACTATCGGCGAGGAATTCGGCTTAGTCGGCGAAAAATACGGCTGGATGGTAGAAGTCGATCCCCTAGATCCGAGTTTCCGCCCGCGCAAACACACTTGGTTGGGCCGTTTCCGCCACGAAAACGTAGCGATTCGCGCCGAAGCCGGCCGCAGATTAGTAGTGTACATGGGGGACGATCGGCGCGGCGGACACACCTGGAAATTTGTCAGCAACGGTAGTGTCACAAATGCCGCAGATAAAACCAACAGCCGCTTGTTTGAAGACGGCATTTTGTACGTCGCCCAATACAACCGCAACGGTACTGGAAGATGGCTGCCACTAACTATAAATAGCCAGACAAATCCAGTGCGTCCTTCTCAAGTTGGCGAGGCGGAATTAGCAAGTTTTGGCAAAGCTCAAAGAGATGCCGCTACTCGCTTCCCCAAACGCGCAGGAATTGCTGGTCAAACCGAAGACGGCGGTTCTTTTGTAGTAGATACAACCAATGAAGCAACAGCACTTCCGGGCTACCAAAATAAAACTCTGGCTAATTTCTACAGCAGCCAAGGCGCGGTTTTAGTTGATGCTTTTTTAGCTGCTAATTTGATTGGTGGCACTCCGACGGCGCGGCCGGAAGATTTGGAAGTTAATCCTACTACTAAGGAAGTTTTTATTGCCTATACTGACGGCGCACCGGGAAGCGACGGCTATCCAGATTCTCGCATTTTTAATGTTGCTAAATACGGTAGCGCAGTCAACAGCAATCAGCAGTCGGGAGGACTTTACAAAATAATTGAAGACAGTCCTGATGGTGCGGGTTTGACGTTCCGCTGGCAGCGTTTGGCTCAGGGTGGAGAAGCCGGTGCGGTAGATGGGGCGGGATTTGCTAATGTAGACAATTTGGCTTTTGACCCTCAAGGCAATGTTTGGGGCGTGACTGATATGTCTACGAGCACGCACAACGGTTTTGATGTCGGTGCGACTGGAGAGCCAACGACGATCGACCATAAAAAGACTGGAAATGTGTCAGATCTTACTGGTGTTTTCGGCAACAATTGGGTGTTTTACATTCCGACTTCCGGCCCGAATGCAGGAACAGTAGTTCCGTTTGCTTACGGCCCGAACCGATGCGAATTGACGGGACCAACTTTTATCGGAGATACGCTGTTGCTTGCGGTGCAGCATCCGGGGGAAGATTGTCCGATCGATGATGGTACTGTACTCAGCCGGTCAATTGAAATGTTGGATTTAAACGGTGCTGTTTTTAATCAGACTCGTAGTGTGGCTCGCGGCAGTTTGTGGCCGAGTAATATTGAGAACGATCGCAGGCGTTCGCCGATGCCGTCGGTGATTGGAATTCGTCGGGTGCGATCGACTCCTACGGGTCAGTTTGTTTAAATTTTGCATTTTGCACCATTCTCAAGAACAGGCAAGATGCCTGTTCCACAAAGAGTAAATTTTCTTGTGGAACAGGCATCTTGCCTGTTCTTAAAAAGCTTAATGAGAATGGTGCAACATCTAAGTTTAAATTTGACTGACCCATCGGGGCCCAGAAACTGGGTTTTTACGAATCTGGAGTAAGATTAAATGAACCGCGAAGGCGCTAAGGACGCGAAGAAAGAGAAAGAAGAAGATACTGTTCTTTATTCGCGCTCTAGCGCCTTCGCGGTTCGTTCAAATAATTAAAAAATCCCTAGGATAATTAATATCCAATCCCTTAATAGCGGAATTTTTAAGAAAATTGTACTTGGCGATATAAATCGGCGATCGCAATTTCTAGATTCACCGATTCAAGTTGCAAGGAATCGCCTAAACCATACTCGGAGAGAACCCATTGCCCCTGTCGATTGCGTCGAAACATCTCTACTCCTGGCTGTTCAACTTGCACCAAGACATACTCTTGCAGTGTTGAAAATTGGCGGTATTTAGCAAACTTAATGCCGCGATCGGCTGCTTCTGTGGAAGGCGAGAAAAATTCGATAATTAAGGAAGGAAATTGCACTAATTGCGGATCGTTATCATGCTCGTCGCAAGTTACCACAACATCAGGATAAAAATACTTTTGCCCTCGTTCCACTTGGACTTTGACATCCGTGATGTAAGGTTCGCAAGGGCTATCTACAAGGGCATCATCTAGGATTCTGAAGAAATTTCCTGAAATCCGATTGTGATTGCGGGTGCCGCCACTCATGGCGACTACTTCGCCATCCCAATACTCGTAGCGTTCCTCTTGGGTGGGTTCCCAAGCCAGGTATTCTTCTGCACTCATCGATAGGCGATCGGGTAAGGCAACCATAATGCGATCGAGAATCAAGTATGTTTCTAGAATAGCTCGAATCTACCTGTGTGGGCTACAATAAAGTGTAAATATACCTTGTACTTGCAAGAATCAGAAAGGTAGGATGATCGCCCTATTTTGCTGTAGGGATTTTTACGTACTTATTATCTGCGGATACAACAGTAATTTTCCCGCCAGAAAACGCACTTATTTCATTGGCTAGCCATTCTCTTTCTGGAGGTGTTAGCTGATAAAAATCTATGGTTTTATAATATTTTTCTTGCCCTGAAATTGCCATCGAATGCCGGATATACATACTCCCTTCGCTAAAATTTATATTCATAATTGGAGCAACCTGACATTTATACCAAGGCCACAGGTGAGCCACGGAAATTTGATTGCGAGCGATATTTATTTTAGTCGCTCTGAAACCAGTTTCGATACATCCCCATGCTACTCCGCATAATGCAGCAAAAAATATGTATCCAAAGGGGACTGTACCGAAGGTGAATAACATCATAAATACTCCTAATTCAAGGCGGGTTTGAATCAGGAGTATTATCGAGATAAAAGGCAATAAAAGTAACCCCAAGCAAAACAACGTTCCTATCAATATCCAGAACGTTCCTATCAATATCCAGAAGGCGCTCCAAAAAGTCAACCTTTTGGGTGGAATCAGAATCTCTAGATTCTCCCCACCTTCCTTCAGTTCAATCCTACTCCCAAACGGTTTTTGTCTAATCGCCGAGATATCTGTCTGCTGGCAGGGATTTTTTAATGCTTTCAGCGCCTCCCCAGCAGATGCGAGACGGCGATTCAAACTCGGTTGTGTCATCCACTTCAACCAATCGATTAAATCTGGATTGAGATTAACTATTGACTCAAATTGAATTTGCAAATTATCTTGGGATAACTCGGCTGGATGCCTACCTGTTGCCAAATAAATTAATGTCGCACCCAAGCTGTAAATATCGGAAGCGGGAACATTCCTGCCGCCAAATTGTTCGGGTGGCATATATCCGTAAGTGCCAACAACAGTAATCGTACTACCTTTTCTGGCAGCTAGTGTCTGTACGGAACCAAAATCAACTAAATAAACATCACCGACACTATTGCCAGATCTATTTGCCAGTAAAATATTACTCGGCTTGATATCTCGGTGAATAACTTGCGGCTGTTGCCCGTGAAGGTAACGCAAAATTTCTAGTAATGCTTTAGCTAGTTGCTTGATTTCTGCTTCGCTAAAAGTTCGCCCGCTTTTTAACCATTCCTCTAACGATTTGGCTGGGATATAGCTTTGCACCAAGGCCAATCCTTTACCAGTTGGTGTATCCACATCAAAGTAATCCAGGTAACGGGGAATTGCCGGATGAGAAAGCAGTTGTAAAGTTTGCGCTTCTCGTTCAAACAGCTTCAAGTTATCCCAGTGAAAATCTTCCCCAAAAATCAGTAACTTAATTGCCACTAACTGTTGGGTGTGCAAGTCGCGCGCCAGCAACGTGTGCCTTCCCGCATTTTTACTTAGCTGTTTCTGGATGACATAACGTTCTTTTAAAATTTTACTTGCCATTTTTTCCAATCCTCTTGAGAATAGTGGTTGTTAATTTCATGTGCCATCTATACTTTATTCACTAATAGGCAAATCTAACCATTCGCTGAGTTCCCCTGCTATCCAATCAATCTCGCCATCGGTGAGATGGCTGGTAATAAGTTTGTATTCCTGTGTTCCCGCCCAAATCTGAATGTCGCGATGAGGATGAGGGGGCGATTCTGTAGGTTCATTCACTATGAATCGTAATTTACAGATAGCCATCCTTGGACTTGGGGCCCGAAGATTATAACGTACAAATCCCAACCAATTGGAAGTCAAAGAAATTTGTTGGCGATCGATTCGCACTCTAGTAGATATGGGAGCAAAAAATATTATTTTAACGCAATATAAACATACAATTACGCAAAAATAACCGAATATTACCGCTAATAATCGAACAAACCAATCGTCACTAATAAACGCCGCTCGAATAAAGGTTACACCTGCGTTAAGCGCAAAAAAAACTATAAATGACGACCATAATATATCGTAAATAACTGACAAAAGACAACGAGAAGGAGAAATTATAATTTCCAAACTTTTCCGGCTTTTCGTAATTTTAACCTTACTACTAGAAGGTTTTCGCACAACCAAGGGTATCGCCTCTCTCGGTTTTTCCAGTGCTTTTAATGCCCGATCGGCCGAGGTTAAGCGGCTGTTTAAATCTGGTTCAGTCATCCACTGCAGCCAGTCAACAAACTCTAAACTGAGAGCGATTTTTGGCTCAAAATTAATACGCAAATCCTCCTGGGGCAATTCGGCTGGATGGACTCCCGTTACTAAGTAAATTAACGTCGCACCCAAGCCATAAAGATCGGAAGCCGGAACCGCACGTCCGCCAAATTGTTCGGGCGGCATATATCCGTAAGTTCCCACTACAGTAACGGTGCTACCTTCTCTCGCTGCTAAGGTTTGAACTGAACCAAAATCTACTAAGTAAACTTCACCCAACCAACCACCTTTATTAAGGGCGGAGTGTTTTTGTTTGAGGGGCGATCGATCGGCTAGCAGAATATTACTCGGTTTAATATCTCGATGAATTACTGGCGGGTTTTGGTGTTGCAAATATATCAAAATTTCCAGCAAATTATTAGCAATTTGCTTTATTTCTTTTTCGTTAAACTTCCGTCCCGCTTCAACCCATTCTGCCAAAGATTTCGCTTCAATATAGCTTTGTACCAAGGCAAGCCCTTTAGTCTTTGGTGTCTGGAATTCAAAATAATCTAAGTAACGAGGAATTGCCGGATGGGAAAGTGACTGTAAAGTTTCGGCTTCTCGTTCAAATAGTTTTAAATCGTCCCATTGGAAATCTGCACTAAAAGTAAGGATTTTGATGACGACTAACTCCTGAGTTTGTAAGTCGCGCGCCAGCAAAGTTTGTCGTCCCGCATTTTTCCCCAGGCATTGCTGAATGGCATAACGTTCTTTTAACACTCGCTCTACCATATTTTTTACTATAAATATTGACAGCTTTTACTATACCTCTGCCTTAACGAAAGCTGCTAGGAAAAAGCTCGATTTGTAACAAACATTAATTATGACTATTATGATATGACTATTATGAATTCAAGCAATGGCACAAGCGTTGCTAAAGTACGCGAAGCTGTTGAGAAAGTGCTGGCACAAGAGTCTTACAAAAAAAGACCGATCGACATGGAAGGCGCGATCGCACGGAATATTGCACAAGCAATATGATTCCTTTGAATCAATGCTTTGCGGCGTTGATAGGCTTCTCTACCCTCTTGTAAGTCACTGTAATTGATTAAGTGGGATCGTACCAACTTTGCAGCGCCAAGCGGTGAACTTCCCGCCAGCTAATATTTTTAATTCGGGCAATTTCCGCGCAATCTTCGTATTCCGGCTGTACATTAACAATCGTTTCTCCCGACTTCGCAACTTTTATCTTGACTTCGCCGTATTCTGTTTGAACTGTCTGGATTTCCCGGTGTAAAATAGTTCTCTGTTGAGTCGAGCGCCTAATTCCCAGAGTAGTAGTCTCGCGAAAGATCACAGCTTCGCAAGCATCCTGAAATTCGGGATGACAAATCGCAGTTAACAAAACCCCCAGCCGCGACTTTTTCATCACAATTGGGGCAGTAAAAACATCCAGAGCTCCGGCGGCAAACAAAGCATCAAAAACATAGCCGATCGCCTGTGGACTCAAATCATCAATTTGCGTTTCCAACACCGTAATAGTTTCTATGGAATTGGGCATTGGGAATTGGTTAAATACTTCCTTATCCCCTATTCCTTCTTCCTTCTTCCCTCTTCCCTCTTCCTTCTTCCCTCTTCCTTCTTCCTTCTCCCCAATCCAGAGGCGCAAAATATTAGGAATTGCCAGCATTCGAGAACCTGCACCCAAACCGATCGCCTGAATTTGCATCGACGGTGGCGACCCGAAACCAGCGGCGAGAGTACAGGCGATCGCAGTTCCCGTAGGAGTGCACAATTCGCGATCGATGCCATTGCTATAAACCGGCACTCGGTGCGTTTCCCACAACCGCATCACCGCCGGCGTCGGCACCGCTAACTTACCGTGGGCTGCCTTCACCGTACCCCCACCAGTCGGCATCGCCGAAAAGTAAAACTCCTGAATATCCAACCAATCCAAACCCAAACAAGTACCCACAATATCAATAATTGCATCCGTCGCCCCCACCTCGTGAAAGTGAACCTCGCTTGCGGGGATACCGTGTACGGCACCTTCT
>JACJNV010000026.1 GCA_014695175.1 Microcoleus sp. FACHB-DQ6
GGTGTTGGCTTAGATGGAGAAAAGTGGGTTAATTATCTCGAACAATATTCTGATGTGGTGGAACAGTTAATAAAGTTAACTCCAAATAAACGTCGCTTTTATCAACAAGGTATGCGGGCTGCAACCCTGATTCGGTCTATCTCGTAGGCCTCTTTGTCACCCCCCCAGCGTTTAGAGTCGTGGCAGTTTCCTATCCCGACTTTATCTATATTTTTTGCTGAGTTCTCATCTCTATCGTGAGTTGTGTCGCAATTTAAACAAGTGATATTCCTCACTTTAAGATCCAATTTTCCCCATTTGTAACCACAACACGAGCAAACTTGACTTGTAGGCTCCCATCTGCTGACAGTGTTGAAAGTTCTACCGAACTTTTCGGATTTTGCTTCACACAACAATCTAAATTCGCGCCAACCTTGCAAACTAATAGCTCTAGCTAGCCTCTTGTTTTTAACCATTCCTGAGACATTCAAGTCTTCTAAAGTGATTACTTGGTTTTCGTTCACTACTTTAGTCGAGAGTTTGTGCAGGAAATCTTTTCTAGTGTCAGCTATTTTGTTGTGCAATTTAGCAATCTTTATTCTTGTTTTATTCCTTCGATTAGCTCCTTTCTCTTGACGTGCTAATTTACGTTGTAGTTTTCTAATTTTTCTATCATGTTTTGCGTAGTCAGGACTGTCGAACTTCTCACCATTGCTAAGAACTGCGAAAGTCTTTAAACCTAAATCAATCCCAACAGACTGATTAATAGGCTCAACTGTTTCAGGTTCTATCTCAACTACAAAACTGAGAAAATACCTATTGGCACAGTCTTTAATTACCGTCACAGAACTAGGTGCTGACGGTAAATTTATAGACCAAATAGGTTTAATACTACCTATTTTGGCGAGGTAAACGTAATTGCCTGATAGCGAAAAAGCTGCTTTGGTAAACTCTGCTGATTGATTGTTTATTTTTTTCTTGAATTTAGGTAAACCAAACTTTTTACATTTATGTTGGCCAGTTCGAGACTTAAAAAAGTTTCGATAGGCTACATCCAAATGTCTTATAGATTGCTGCAATGGAACCGATGAAACTTCCTTCAACCACTGCCTTTCTTCTGTCTTCTTAGACTGAGTGAGCATGGCAGAAAGTTTACTGTACCCTGGTAGCTTTTCAGAAGACTTACAAAACGCTAGCGCATCATTCCAGACAACTCGAACACAACCGAACAACTGAGCTAGCCTCAATCGCTGTTGGTCTGTCGGGTAGAATCTGTACTGATAGCGGGCAATCACATGGCTTATGCTAAAATTGGCTGTGATTCGTCGATTATATATCTGTCTGTACAGAGTGATCAAGTAATTCAATGCCTGTAGCTGTCGCTCAACCAACCACCAACCTGTGACGAATCAAGCGGGAGCCTTCAAGGGGAAACTAAAATGAAAAAATTAGAATTTTTGCTACAAAAAGAAGGCGATCGCGCCTGGTTGCCCCTAGAAACCTCCGACGTGGAAATTCTAGAAGGTAAATACCGTGTTGTTGCTCGCATTCAGCACCCCAACACCGACATCGAAATTCGCGTTACCCATACCTCCTTCGACCCAGGGGCGCAGCGGAAAGTCCAAAGCCGATCGGCCCGCACCAACCCCGAAGGATTAGTCGTGATCATTCCCTACACCAGGCTCAAACCCGGACTGTGGGAACTCTCCTGCTTGCCAGATCCCAAAGCAACACCACTAAAACCTTGGCAGTACGGCGTTCAGTTGGAAGTATTGCCCGCAGAATCGGAAACCTCCGAACCCCTACCGCCGATAGACCAAACTGAACCCGCAACTTCCCCCGCAGCCCCACAAATCGCAGCACCGGTCGATCGCCCCGCCCCACAAATTGCAGCACCGGTCGATCGCCCAGCCCCACAAATCGCAGCACCGGTCGATAGCCCAGCCCCACAAATCGCAGCGCCGATCGATAGCCCCGCACCAACCCAAATCCCAGCAGCCGATTCAGCACCGCAGCAGACCAAAATCTACCAATTCCCCATTCCCCAAACCCCCGAACCCAAACCGGGCGTCAAACTCGAACTCGTCCTCGATCGAGAAACCTTCGTCACCCAACTCGGTCGCCCCTTAATCATTTCCGGCCAAATCGACATTCCCCAACACCCCCAACAAAGCAGAAAAACAGCAACTCTCATCCCCGAATCCGAAGCGATAGAACTCAAACAACTCATCGGTTCAGCACAACTGCAAATTTACCTGCGCGACCCCCAAACCTCAAAAATTCTCGCAGAAATCCAGCAGCCGATGCCAGAACAAGTTCCCCCCTGCATCTTTGCCTGCGTCACCTACATCCCAACCGAGTGCAAAAGCCGCCTAATTTTAGGAGAAGCAATTCTCAGCAGCGGTGGCGTCACCCTAGCCACCAAACTATTCACAATTACAGCTCGTTTAGAGCACCTTCTACAGGAAATTAAAGACAATTTCATCGAAGAAAAGCATCAAGCCGAACCCTCCCCAACAGCCTCAAAACCGTCGGGAAGCGCCAAAAATATATCCTTCCTCCAGCTAGTAGAAAAATCCTTAGACCCTCCATCCCCCGCCGAAGTCCCAACCCCGGAAGCCTTACCCCCTCTACTGGCTTCGCGTCACACCCCAAGTGGAGGCGGTCTAGAATTGCCCGCATTTGGCAACAAACTGCCCGACAGCAGCCGATCGCAATTGCTGTCGGAAATCTCCAATTCGCCTCGAACGGTCGCAGAGTCGATCGACCCACAAACCAAAGCCTCAGACATCCCAACTTCCCCTAAAACAGCGGAAATCGGGGCGATCGACCAAAAACCAGAAAACAGCCCCGAATTAGAAAAAACAGCCCCAGAAACCCAGCCAGCACCCACAAAAAAGGCATTTCAAACCTTAAACGTCGAAAGTCGATTTTGGTCGCGACTGAGTTCCTTAGCCAGCAACGGCGAATCCCCCGACTGGCTCAAAGCAACCACCCTGTCACCAACTCCAACAGCCGTCGCAAATAGCAGCGACGAAATTGCTGTTGTGGAAGAAAGCAGCCCAACCCAGCAGCAACCCGAAACCAGCGAAACCAATTCCGATCCCAAATCCACTAGCCCGGAAGCCAGAGAATTTGTGGTTTTTGACGAACCCCCGCAACCGAAAAAAGTTGCTAAAAAAACCACAACTGTCGCAGAAGAAGTAACTCCCCCGACTCCCTACGTTTTGCCCGAAGACGAGTTAGTACCGATGCCGATTTTGGAATTGCCGCGGGCCGAAATCCTCGCCGGCGGGCCCGTAAAAGTGCAAGTGCAACTCCCGGAATTAATGCCCCGGATTTATGTGAAAGTTTGGGTGTACGATCGACAAACCTACCTGATTCTCGACGGGCCGCGTTGGATTACCGAATTTCAATCTAACGGGTTGGGAAAAGTCCGAGCAAGTGTCGAGTTAGAGATTCCCTACGGCTGCATGGAAGTCGAATTTGAGGCGATCGCTGTCGAAATGCAAACTCAGCGGGAAAGTCACAAAGTAAGCGTTCACCGCCAAGTTTTACCCCCAGCCGGGCCAAGTTTGCCCCTCGAAGGGTAAGCCCAAATCCGCGTGCATCCCCGTTCATCCGCTGACATCTGCGGTTAAAAAAAGCCTCTTGACAAAATACTCTTCAAAAAATCTGGATTGGGTGGCGAGAAATCGAGGAATATCCCCGGTTTCTCGCCCGCGCCCAAGTCTGAATCTACTTACCAGTCAACTGCCGAAACTTCTTCTTAAACTTATTCTTATACACGTAGATCGATCGCTGTAAATCTTCAACTTGCAGCGACATATCGGCCGCCAAACCCGTGCGGTTCCAAACATCTTCCTGACACTTGCGACGACAAAAATTCATCGGTTCCGAGTAAACTTTCCCACTAGATAAAGTTGGCTTCGGCCCGCACCAGTGAATCACAGTCGCCTGAGCGCGATCGCCTGCAGGTCCGCTTGACTCCATCGGAAAGCGCTTCTTCACCCAATCCTGGTCAAAATCCGGCACCAACAACTGCATATCCACACTCTGCACCCGCAGCCGATTTTCTTGCGCCGCCCGGAAAATCATAAAGTTCAAAAACCCCATTTCTCCGTACTTAAATATCCCCGGATTTGCCGCCGTAAAATCTAAAATTTCTACGTATTCTTCCAAGCTAAAAACGCCGCGTTTTGCAAAAAAAGTACCGGTGCAGAAATAATTTGCTCGATATTTCGACCAGGTAAAGCTGGGGAAATGCTTCTCAACGCCCGGAATGTCAAAGAAAAATTTTGAAACATCTGCATCCGAATTTTCCTGACAAGGTTGGTCTACAATAAAATCAAATTCTTGAAAATTAGCCAATTTGAGAACATCGCCCCAGACGATCGTATCGGCATCCAAAACCATAAAATTTGACCAAGGGCTTTCCCAGAAAGCAATCATTTTAGTTTTGCCCCAACCAAAACTTCTTTTCCTGAGAACCTCTTCAGAAACGGTTGTGCGATCGATAACTTGTACCCCGTAGGACTTTTCCAAAGCACTCACAGAAAACGTACCGTCAATCAACAGACAAATCGGCACATCTCCCAGGAAATATCGGATGCTAGCACAGCAACCCTTAGCAAACAGATAATCCTGGTCGCAGCAGGCAATAATAATACCAAAGTCTTTCATAAACCCTCACTCTTTTACTAACTTGCCCACCCACAGGCTTTCGGTTTTTTGTTCTGACAGCAGCTCTATTTTCGACTTCTGCATTTTCGCCAGCTTAGCACTAAATCTCTGCGATCGACCGTAGACAAAAACATCGCTAAAACCGCTAGGAATTTTGGGTATAGTTGGTTTGTCAAACAACTGAGCCCGACTGCGCGCTTTCGGGTCAAGCAACACCAATTGCAGCCGCACTTTCGGTTCTAACAAATGACTCATTGACAGTATATTTCCTAGAGGGACTTCCGAAATATCACTGACAACTAGGGGCTTTGGGGCCCGATCGATCAGGCGAGCAATTGCGGGATTTTCCCGGCCCCATTCCTTAGTCCACCAAGTCTCGGCTTGAGAACTAACGGCATTCGACAGCACCCCGCCCGTTAACAGTACAAGTGTCAGAACTTTCCACACTTGCGGTTTCCAGCTTGGCACCCCCCGCGCCCTAATTTTAGTCGCTAACAGGTAAGCAACAGCGATTTGCATCCCCAAATAAGTCGGAAATAGGTAGCGAGCTTTAGTCGATCGGATTCCTCCCAATATAACATCCGGCAGCACCACTGCCAGTGCTGTCACCGCCATCACCGTCACCACAAACAGCCAAACTTGTTTGCTCGTCTCAGAACACAGAAAATAAACTGCATACCCTACGATTGCCACTAAAATTAAAGTAGCTGCCACTAAAGCAATAAGATCTATCGATCTAGCATTAGAAGTTAGCCCAAAATCCCAAAAAACGCGACCGATATTTCCGACCCAATTCTTAACTAAAGATAGCCTGCTGCTTTCTAGATATGCCCAACTTGTCGCCCCGCCTGCTGCCCTTTGATTCACCAGTAAAATTCCCATCCAAGGCAGAAATGCTAGCAAGGATACGGCACTTGCTATCAAGTAACTAACTACCTTTTTATTCAACGTAAAACCTTGAGTTCCTACTAGATAAATTCCGTGTCCGAACGCAACTAACAAGCTAAATAAATGAGTATAAAATCCCAGAATATTTGCTACTGCGTAAATAATCCAACTCAGCTTAGTTTGCAGCCGCATTGCTCGTAGCAGAGACGCACAAGAAAGCAAAATCAGCGTCGGCCACAAACTGTAGGGACGCGCTTCTTGAGCGTAAAGCACGTGCAAGGGAGAAACTGCTAGCAATCCCACGGCTATCCACGCCACTTCGGGCGGTGCAAACAATTCTCGGCACAGCCAGTACAGCCCAGGAAACGCTAACAAACTCATCAAAACTGAGAAACTTCTCGTCGCTGCGGGAGAATCACCGAATAGTTTTGCCCAACACTGGACTCCCAGAAAATATAGTGGAGGCAGTTGAGGTTCTTCAATTGCCAAACTTTTAACAGTATCGCCAAAATTTTTTGTCGCATTGGGGCGCTGATATTTCATCAAATCTTTTGCCCCTACTAACTGACCGCTGCTTATTTCCTGAAGCACTTCTGTTTGCGTGTATCCAGAAATCCGCAGGGAAGTAAATACTTCATCGTACCAATAAAATTTTTTGTCGATGTTGACAAAGCGAAAGAACAATCCTAATAGCAATAATACCACTACTAAAAGCCGCCGTTTACTTTTCATTACAGTCATACAGGGTGTCAAAAGATAGAGATGGTAGGCCTCAATGTAACATACCATATAAAGGTCGAGTTTAGGGCTCAATTTACAGGTTGTTCGATCGCCCTCTCATAACTTGTGGTCTTTACTTGTGCTGTTAGCAAATTAGAACGATCCTGGATGCACCCCTTACTCTCATCAACCGAGTTTTTAACTTCGATCGAGCGCCTAAAACCAAGTATTTGCCTTGCTCAAACCCGGTTGATGCCTCCAGGAGGCCAGGAGAATCAATCGATACTTTGGCAGTGGCATCAATCACAGAGGAAAGGTGCTTTGAGATCCTGAGGCTGTGCAAAAAAAAAAAAAAAACTGGTCGTGAAACGCCAGACAGCGAGGCAGCAAAACTCTAATTTCAGCTAACAGACATTCAGTCGGCTGCCGCTGCCAGACCACAAAAAATTGTGTTAAAAAAGTAGCGGCAAATTAAACCTGCCGACGGTTAGTCTCAAAAATGGCGATCGTCCTGGCAAGTCCCGGCTGCTGAGGCGATCGGAAAACCCAAATTGGTCAAGCCTGAAATTGGGCTTCGACGGGGTAAATCTATGAGCCTTTAGCCCTCTGTTCCCCCCTCCAGGCGGAAAAATAGCCCCCGTCGGTCCGCCCGGTTTAAAGTTAGGTTAAAAAGCTTGACATAATAGGAGCGAAAGCTGTATAAGGGAGGCGACAAGCAGGTCTAATCCTACTTATAACTGCCTGTTAAGTCTGGTGTAAGCGAAGACTCTGGGCAGTTGTGTGTTTGAGGCAGATTGTGGTCGAAGCCTTACAACCAGTTGTCGATCGCCCGCAGAGCAACTCAAGCAAGTCGGGCGATCGAGAGATGAAATTAGCACGTGATGGTATAATCAACTGTAATGTAATGTGGGCTTGACCTGAATTGATGCCTGGGCGGTATAAGGGCTCAGCTCCCTACGTTCAAGCAGAAGTAGACACGCCTACTGTGAATCAACAGTTATGGATAGGTTCTATTTTGGCAGTTATTGTCAACAGGCAAGCAACCACAAAAATTAGCAGTTGGGAATTGCTGCTCGTCGAGTTGAATAGAGTGTGAAGGTGTGAGGAAAATGAACAGAACTTTTTGGAATTTACTGCTAGTATCCCCGGCAATTCTGGGGCTATCATCAGTCGTCAGTGCCGCTGCGATCGCAGCAGAAGCTCCAGCAACCGCTGAAGCCAACCAGCTAGCTACAGCTCAGTCATCTGAGTCAAAAATTGCAGAAATAGTTGGAGAAATAGTTGCAGAACCAGTTGCAGCAGCCCCTGCTGCTCCAGAAAAGCTGGCTTTAAACAACAGCGTCGAAGCGGCCCAAACCCCGGTCGTCAACGAAGCAGACGCTGAAAAACTCGCCTCAATCGAAGCAGAAACCAGCGAAGCAGCACTGCAAACAACACCGCAAACAACACTGCAAACAACAGGGAGCGACATCGAGTTAGCAGCCCCAAGCGCTCCGACCAGCGCTGCTGCAGCGACTGAACCCCTAACAGCAGCAGGTACAGCCGAATCCTCGCCCCAAGCATCAGACTTGGCAGTGCAAATCAGCCCGACAGACACCGCTGGCAAAATTGAAGTGCCAGCAGTCGCCAGCACCCCAGCTACTACCCCAGCTACTACCCCAGCTACTAAGGTAGAAATTGCTCAGACAGTACCCGCCGGAATGGGCGGCCCCATCGTCCCTGTGGCTCCCCAAGCGCTGCCGGCCCAACCATCCGGAACCATGTCCCAGGTGACATCAGTCACTCAGCTTTCTGACGTGCGACCGACAGATTGGGCATTCCAAGCCCTGCAATCCCTAGTCGAACGCTACAGTTGTATCGTAGGTTATCCCGACGGTACCTACCGCGGCAACCGCGCCCTGACTCGCTACGAATTTGCAGCCGGCGTCAACGCTTGCTTAGACCAGATAACCCAGCTAATTGGGTCAACAGGTAACTTAGTTACCAAAGATGACTTAGCCATCCTGCAACGCCTGCAAGAAGAATTTGCAGCCGAACTCGCTACCCTGCGCGGACGAGTAGACGGCCTAGAAGCTCGCACTGCAGAACTCGAAGCCAACCAGTTCTCCACCACCACCAAACTGGCTGGAGAAGCCATTTTTGCCGTCAGCGACACCTTCGGAGATCCTATACAAGCTCGTGACGCCAACGGCAATCATATCCGCGATCGCGACGACCAAACTGTCACCAACTTCGGCTACCGGGTGCGCTTGAACTTATTGACAAGCTTCACCGGTCGAGACTTGCTCAGAACCCGCTTGCAAGCAGTCAACGTCGCCAACTACGGAGCATCAACCGCTACCGGCACTAACATGGCTCGCTTGGCATTTGACGGCGAGGAGGGTAGCCAATTCACACTAGACGAACTGTACTATCGTTTCCCGGTCGGTCCCGCTACAGTCTTTGTCGGTCCTAAAGGACTTGACCTGGATGAAATTGCAGAGACGGTAACACCCTTTAACTCTACGGGTACTGGTGCAATTTCCAGATTTGGAGTTCGCAACCCGGCCGTATTCCGCGGGCCGCAGGGAGCTGGCGCAAGTTTGACTTTCAACTTGGGCGCCCTGCGAGCTACCGCGGGCTATCTCGCGGGCGACAGCGACGCTCCCAACCCAGCAGACGGCAGGGGCGTTTTCGACGGTTCTTTCAGCGCTCTGGGTCAGATAGGCTTTTTTAGCAGACCGTTTGATTTGGCCTTCACTTACACCCACAAATACAATCGGGCAGGCGATGTTGGCATCATGGGTGGCACCGGCAGTTCTTTGGCTAACCGGCCCTTCGGTCAAGCAACCACTCAAGCAGATAACTATGGCGTGCAAGTTAACTTCAAACCCAGCCGTCGCTTTCAGATTGGCGGTTGGTACGGTTATACGAAGGCTGAGCAACTGCGGGGGGGCGGCAATGACGCTACCATCCAGAATGGTGCTATCACTTTGGCCCTTGCAGATTTTGGCCGGCAAGGCAACCTCCTCGGTTTTGTCTTCGGTGTACCGCCAAAAGTTACTGAGAGTGATGTCGCCAGAAACCGCAACACCTCTTATCACTTAGAGGGTTTCTATCGCTTCCAAGTCAATGACTTTATCTCAGTGACACCGGGCGTTTACGTGATTATGAATCCCGAACACAACGAGGAAAACAAGGATATCTGGGTCGGACTCCTCCGTACTACCTTTAGTTTCTAAGGTTTCCAGACATCTAGTTACAGCTAAAAGCGGCAGGCGACTGCCGCTTTTATTTATTGGTCATCAGTGGATCGATTTTAGATTTTAGATTTTAGATCTTCAATTGTTAACAGTTAACAGTCATCAGTCAACAGTCAACAGTCAACAGTCAACAGTCAACAGTCAATAGTTCACAAATTATGAATTTTGGCGGCAAATCCCGAATACGGATGTGTAGCCGTGCAGAAATGTGCTGCCGCCGACCGGGCCGATTTCGCCGTTGCAGAAAAAGCCGCTCAGCGGGATGTTTTTGAGGTATCGGCCGAACAGTCGAGAGTCAAAGTTCGACTGGCCGTAAAGCCCTTCACCGCGCCCCAGACAAGAGAACATTAAGGCGCCGGCGCTGGATGTACCGCTGTACTCGGCGGCCCGCTGATAGCGATCGAGCAGCATTTCTAGGTCTTCTGCGGAGGTGCGGGCGTCCCGCAGGTGAAATTGGATGCGCTGTCCGGGACGGACTCGATCGCCGATCGCAATTGCTCCCACTTTCGGATCTACCCCCAACAGATTGCGGATTAAAAAATCTCCCGGCTCTAATTTCAGTTTGAATTCATCGCTGACTAAGCCTACAAATAACGAGTGCTGGGCTAATTCTCGGTCTTCTTCGCTTAAAGTTTGAACTAACTCTCGCAAAGCCTCTAAGGGCGATCGCTCGATGCCCCCGCTGCCGGTATCGTCGGTTTGTTCTTCGAGTTTCAGCAAAATATTGCGTTCTCCTTCCGTCACCCGATAAGGGTGCCCGATCGGCCTGCAGCCTTGAGCTACGATCGTTTCCAAAACTATATTGCCGCTCAAAGCTACCCCAACCGTCCCTTCTCGGTAAAGCTGATAGTCGCAAAACAGCGCCGCGCCCCTGCCCGCACCGTCCCCCCCGGCGAGCCCCCCTACCTTCGCCGCACCCGGATAGGCATAATCTAGCCCTTGCAGCAAATCGTTAATTTTTGCCGAAAAGGGGTCCGCCAAGATGATGAACTGCGGTTCTTCCTGGGCCGGCACGCCCAAGAGCTCCACCCAAGTATCCGGGGGGCTGTCTAAGTCCGGCAGTTCTTCTGCACCGACGTGAAAAGTTCTGACATTCACTCCCGGCAAGCGCGCCAGACTCAGGCTGACTGCGGGAGAACCCTCGACTTCTTCGGTGAGGCCGCCCCGGTTCGTGCCGATGACTCCTCCCCCGCCGCAGCCCAAGATCGCGGGCACTGGCAGCAGTTCTCGGAGTAAAGGCATCAGCCGAGAATACTCGCTGGCAAAGGCAGACGAGATAAATATCAGCGCTAAATCGGCCGGGCCTTCTAGGTCGCGATCGGCTTGTTCTATAACTTCTTTGAGGGCGGATTCCAAAGACGGACGGGTTGATAAGGCGCTGACCCATTGCATTTGGTTTTCGGTGTACATAAGGCAAACTTCTCTATAAAACTATCTCTATACATTAGGCTAACCGGAACTTGCCGCTGGGGGGACGGTATTCTTGGGCGATC